>NZ_JACJTV010000035.1 GCF_014698845.1 Coleofasciculus sp. FACHB-1120
TGATTCTGTTTACCTCGCTTTTTCCCATTCTTACGGATATGAGTGGAACCACACTCAGGACATTGCATCAAGAACAACCTCAATTCATACTTCTATTCTGCAACGCCAGGATTCTTACAAGTGACTAAAGCTCAACAAGCAATTGAATCTACTGGTCACTGGCTTGGTGTGCTTGCGAGTATTGCAACCATCATTGCGACAATTTTTGCGGTACTGATTCCTTTGAATGGAGCGGTCACGGTCGCAAATATTGCAGGGGCTGGCAGTTGTCATGGATTCTTAGTTGACGACCCACCACCTTACGTGCTGGCACACAAAATTCCCAGCGACAAGGAAAAAGATTATTTAGAGGACAAAATTAACTGCTATCGCGATCAAATCCAGGAACACCCCAACGATGCAGTTGCCTACACAAATATAGGGGAAGCGGATCGGCGCTTGGGCGATTTTGAAGCCGCTCGTAAAGCTCACCAAAAAGCTCTAAAGTTGAATCCAGATTTGCAAGAAGCCCAAATAGGGATAGCGCTAGTAGAGCAAGACTTGAACAATAAAGTTGCAGCTAATAACGCTATTCAAGATGCTTTAGCTCAGAAGAAAAACGCGATCGCTTACTTTTACCAAGGAGCTATTCTTCACAGACAAAACGATCTAGAGGGTGCAAAAGCAGCTTGGCGACAAGCCAAAATCCTAGATCCAATCGTTCAAAAATTCATCCCCAATGGGCATTTGTTGAATCTCAAGGTAAATTGGCACTTGTTCCAAAGAAACAACGATGGGCAAAAGCCCACTGCTATCACATCAAATTCAGCGGGTCAACATCAATTGTCAAGCTGACTGAGGAAGGGCAGAGGAGGCGCAACTCATTGAAATTCGGTAATTCTGGCAGCGAATCAGGCGCAAACTTGAGCATAATCTGCCATCGATATCGATTCGCTACCCGTAAGATACTCGCCGGTGCTGGTCCTAACACCTCATACATCGGGGTGGTGAGATGAGCATCTGAACTGCTATCCCCCTGGGGTGTATTGGAAGCTAGCCCCGCAGCTAGCATCTCGGCAGTTTCCTGAACTTCTGCGGCATCGGTGCTGCTTAGCCGCAACAAAATGAGACGTCCGTAGGGGGGATAATTCAGCGCCCCTCGTTGTTCTAACTCTGTCTCGATGAAAGATTGATACTGGTGACGCCGTACTGCCTGAATGACTGCGTGTTCCGGGGAGTAAGTTTGAATAATGACTTGACCGGGATCGTCGCCTCGACCCGCACGACCTGCAACCTGAGTTAGGGTTTGAAATGCTCGCTCGGATGCCCGATAGTCGGGTAGATGCAGCAACCCATCCGCAGCAACCACTCCTACCAGTGTCACTTGGGATATATCCAGCCCTTTGGTGAGCATTTGAGTCCCAATTAACAAGTCGGCTTCTCCGTTAGCAAAGCGTGTCAGCAGCGTGCGATGAGCGCCTTTGGTGCGGGTGGTGTCGCTATCAAACCGGATATAGCGCAACTGAGGGAACTGCTGCGCTAATTCTTGGGCGACTCGCTGGGTACCGCTGCCAAAAAATTTCAGGTAGGGGGAACCGCATTCGGGGCAAGATTGAGGATGCGATCGCACAAAATTACAGTAGTGACACCTCAATAATTCAGCGGCTTCTTCATGGATGTGGTGATACGACAGCGAAACATCGCAGTGAGGACACTCAATCACATACCCACAACTGCGGCAAGAAACAAAGGTACTATGTCCCCGCCGATGGATAAATAAAATTCCCTGTTTCGCCTGCTCTTGTAGCTGCTGCAAGCCTTCTTGAAGCGACCGGCTAAAAATCGAGCGATTCCCTTGCTGCAACTCTTGGCGCATATCCACCACTTCTACCGGCGGTAGCGGGCGCGATTGGATGCGTTCTGGCAATGAGAGGTAATGGGTAAGAGCATTTTGAGTTGGAGAGACGCGCATCGCGTCTGAGTTTTGAGTTGAGGTTAACTCCTGACTCGTAATATTTACCCAGGTTTCTAGGGAAGGGGTGGCGGAACCTAAGACGAGGGGGCAGTTTTCCAACTCAGCCCGCCAAGTCGCAACCGTGCGGGCGTGGTAGGTGGGTGCGGGTTGGTCTTGCTTGAAGCTGGAGTCGTGTTCCTCATCCAACACGATTAACCCCAGACGTGGCAATGGGGCAAAGATAGCGGAACGGGTGCCAATAACAACCTGGGCTGCACCCGCCAGCATTTGCCGCCAAGTGTCGTAGCGTTCGCCATCGGAAAGGGCGCTGTGATAGACGCAGACTTTGTTGCCAAAACGGGCGCGGAATCGGTCGGTGAGTTGGGGCGTAAGACCAATTTCCGGGACGAGGACGAGGGCGGATTGTCCCCGTTCTAGGATGGGGGCGATCGCTTGTAAATAGACTTCTGTCTTCCCGGAACCCGTGACTCCGTGCAACAGCACCCTCGCAAAACTCGATAAAGACGCGATCGCTTCTAGCGCCTCAGATTGAGCCGGTGTTAATGCTTTCGGTTGATCCCCAGCCAAAATCGGTTCTGCGGAAGACCGCAACATCTCCCGTTCTTGAATCACCACACAGCCTTTTTGCTCCAGCGTCTTGATGGTGGATGAACTGGCGTTGCAGATTTGCAGCAACTCCGTCAACAATAAATCGCCGCCGCGCCGCCGCAGCACTTCCAAAATTTCCCGTTGGCGCTGCGTCAAGTCGAGGGGAAAAACATCGACAACCAGGGTCACAGCTTTCTGTAATTTCGGTTTCTGGGTTCTAGGCGGTTCCAGGTAACTTTCGACTAACTTAACCCGCAATAACTCCCGGATTGCTCGATAGGCTCCTTTCACTTGACGCTGGAGATAGACAAAGCTGTAGTCTCCCGATGGTTGAGCTTGCAGAAGTTCCAAAATTTGACAGGCAGATGGACTCAGGTAATGGGCACTTCCCCCTTGTCCCCCGCTTTCGCCTTCGCCTTGGGCAAGCCGGATGCGACGCTGCGATCGCCCCAGTAATCCCGGCGGTAGCGCGACTCGAATCACCTGAATCAGCTGGGTGTAGTAGTATTCAGCGACTTGGTTCAGCAGTTGCCAGTAGGTCGGCGGGAAAAATCCAGCACTGACCACATCCTCCACATCCCGGATTTTGGCAGGGTTCAAATCTGGCGGCGGTGCATCGCAAATCCGAATCGCGATCGCTCCCAAAACTTGCGCCCCAAACGGCACGCTCAGAATATCCCCTGGCTGCACTTGCAACTGAGCCGGCAACCGATAGGTATACAACCGCTTCTGCGCTTCTGCTTCTGGACAATCCACCAGCACTTCTATCCATCGATTCTGTCCAGAATCAGACTGGTCGTAGGATGCTCTACTCTCCAGCACAATGCCCGAACGCCCGACATTGGGATTTGACGACATACTCTTCCCCTCCCCCTTGGCAGCCGGATACTACAGTCAGCTTTCCAGACCGCCATGCTTGTCGCTTACTGTAGACCTGTTAATTTTAGCTGGCTGTAGACTCTTGAGAGACTTGAAATTCAACAACATCCAAGGTCGTAATCAAGAGGATAGAAGTTAGGATACAAATGTCCCGCCTGGATGCTTGTATGCGAGTATACTTGCTAGCCTCTATCTATTGTGCAGAGCGCGGATGCCTATTTTCTCCCTATCGATAGAGAGGAAAGCCCACAAGTATATGAGATCCTGTGTGAATAGCATGGGAAATTTAAAAAACTTTAAACTTTCCAGAATTAGGAGCCAGAAAACATGGAAATAATCCCCAGCATTGGCATTGGTTGGAATTTAATTTAATTGAAATTTATCTACGGCATTAAAGCTGACGGCAAGCTTCTAATAGACTAGGGCATCACCTTCATGTTTCCTGATCTTTTCTTAAGACGCATACCCAATCTAAAGCGCTTCTAGATTCTGTAATCGAGAAATGTAATCAGGGAAACAATCAAAAAGCTATTTTCTGGTAGCCTTAAAAAGCTATTTGTAAATTGAAAGGTTGAAAAGAATTTTGAGTGTCACAAAGCTGGTAGCCGATCTGGCATAGCCACGAGCGGATAGAGCGGATAAACGAAGCTCAAAATTAGTAAAGAAGGCAGACAGTAAAAATAAAGTTGACCCTTGAGTCTATGCTCGTAGAGCCTGTCTTCAGTCCGTCATGGATATGTACAAAGAGAGCATCCATTCCCATCAACTCGCTTTATCCAATACCGACTCAGACCTTGCTATGAATATTGCTGACCTGAACCGAAGCGACGTGGAATCTACATCCGATCGAGACTTTGTAGATATTACCGACCAGCAAATGGAAGAAACCACTGAAATAGAAATCGTCAGTGTTGAAGATGAAATTTCAGAGGAAATCGATAAATTAGCCGGTGCCCGCCCCTCTGAATACCGCAAAAGTATCTCCGACGATACGGTAGGAGCATTTTTTAAGGAGATGGCACGCTATCCACTTCTAAAACCAGATGAAGAAGTCGAGTTAGCCCATCGCGTCCAATATTTAGTCAAAATAGAAGCGCTCCAAGAAAAATTACAAAAAGAGTTGGATCGCGCTCCCACAAAAGCAGAACTGGCAGCAGCAGATGGGCTTTCGGAACGGCAGATGGAACATCAGCTGTATCGCGGACGGGTGGCGAAACGGAAGATGATTCGCTCGAACTTGCGATTAGTTGTTTCTATTGCTAAACGATATTTGAACCGAGGTGTTCAATTCCTCGATTTAATTCAGGAAGGGGCACTGGGATTAAACCGCGCTACGGAAAAGTTTGATCCCGACAAAGGTTACAAGTTTTCTACCTATGCCTATTGGTGGATTCGGCAAGCAATTACGCGAACAATCGCGAACGATGCCCGAACAATTCGATTGCCGATTCACATTGTCGAAAAGTTAAACAAGCTCAAAAAAGCGCAGCGAGAACTCAAGCAAGAACTGCACCGCAATCCGACAGAAGAGGAACTGGCGCAATCATTAGATATTGAGGCTTCGCAGTTGCGTCAGTTGTTGCAGCTTAGAAGGCGATCGCTTTCTCTCAACCATCGCATCGGGAAGGGAGAAGAAACGGAACTGATGGATCTGCTCGAAGATGGTGATAATCAATCTCCTGAAGAGCAGATGAGCGAAGCCATGATGCGTCAGGAAATTTGGGAAGTATTGGGCGACGTTCTCACCGATCGGGAAAAAGATGTTATCTCTCTGCGATATGGTTTAACCAGCAGCGAACCCTACACCTTAGAAGAAGTGGGCTGTTTATTTAATTTGTCCCGAGAACGAGTGCGTCAAATTCAAAGTAAAGCGATGCGGAAATTGCGGCGTCCCCAGGTTGCCAAACGTTTGAAAGGATGGCTCACATAAGAGTTGTTCGTTATCAGTGATTAGTCATTCGTTTTATGATTGACCAAAGAACCCTGACTGATGACGAATGACTACAGGATTGATTTTACGTCCAGCGGAGCCTGAAGATGCGGCGGTGCTGTTTGAGCTAATTAAAGCACTGGCAGAGTATGAGAAACTCTCTGAAGCTGTGACTGGCAACGCGGATGCTCTCAAAGACCATCTCTTCGGTTCTAAGCCTTATGTAGAGGCAATTCTAGCAGAATATGCGGGGCAAGCTGTGGGGTTTGCCCTATTTTTCTATAACTATTCCACCTTTCTCACAAAGCCGGGAATTTATCTGGAAGACTTGTTTGTACTCCCGGAATATCGGCGTCAGGGGATCGGGAAGGCAATTCTCACCTATCTGGCTCAGTTGGCTGTATCTCGCGGCTGTGGACGCTTGGAGTGGAGCCTTTTAGATTGGAACGAACCCGCGATCGCATTCTACGATCGCATGGGTGCTGACGTTTTGCCTGACTGGCGGATTTGCCGCGTTACGGGCGATTCTCTGGTGAGTATGGCGGCACTAACCCCTTCTACCAGTGACGTAGGCAGCCGTTAGAGGGTGCTGGGGAGATTCAAACATCTGGGCAACCGAACCGGATTCGATCAATTGTCCAGCGCCATCCTGAACCCAAAACAGCGCCACATCATCCGCAATCCGCTTTGCCTGTGCCAGATTGTGAGTGACGACGAGGACTGTATATTTGCCGCGCAGATTGACGATTAAATCCTCTACAACTTCACTAGAAAGCGGATCGAGGGCGCTGCAAGGCTCATCCATTAGGAGAACATCGGGTTTGAGGGCGATCGCTCTGGCGAGACATAACCGTTGTTGTTGTCCTCCAGAAAGGGAAAGGGCAGGAGATTTCAGCCTGTCCTTCACCTCATCCCATAAGCCAACATCGCGCAAAGCATCTTCGACAATTTCATCGATTTTTTCTCGATTCCTCACTCCGTGTTCTCTAAGCGGAAATTCAATATTTCTGATAATGGAAAGTGGGAAGGGATTGGGTTTTTGAAATAGCATTCCTACCCGGCGACGCAATGAAATCACATCGATTTCTTGCACATCTTGTCCCCCCAGCAGAATCCGCCCTGTTAACCGACAGTTGTTGGTTAAATCGGTAAGGCGGTTTAGACAAGTGAGAAAGCTTGTTTTGCCACAACCGGAAGGGCCAATTAGAGCTGCGATTTTACCTGATTTAATCGCGAGGGTGACATCTACAAATGCGGGTTTATTCGCGTAAGCAAGGCTTAAATTCTCTGTTTTAATTTCCGGTGGATTCCTGGGAAGTGATGCTGAATTTTGCTCTTGGATATGAATTTCGCTTGTAGAATGTTTCATAAAGAATTTGAACCGCAAAGACACCAACTACGCAAAGGAAGAAAGCAATGTAAGTTTGGGTTACGATACCCAAATTCGGGATTGCCGAAAACGTTCTGCTAGCCAAGAGATTGCCGCATTAATCAGTAATAGAAAGCTAACTAATACGAGGGCAGAGGCATAGGCGTTTGGTTCGCCACCAGAGACGTTCATGGCGAGATCGTAGATGTGAACCGAGAGCGATCGCCCGGAATCCCACAATGACTCTGGCATCCGATCGACATAACCGCTGGTAAAGATTAAAGCAGCCGTTTCAGCGATCGCTCTTCCCAAACCTAATAGCAACCCCACAACTAATCCAGGCATCGCGGCTGGTAGCAGTAACTCCCATAATGTGGCTGTACGCGAGAGTCCCAGCGCCGCCGCTGAACGTCGATAATCATCTGGTACGCCTCGGAAACCCTCCTGGGTTGAGCGAATCAAAATCGGCAGCACCATACACGCTAGTGTCAATCCGCCAGAAAGAATCGAAAAGCCCATCCCCAAGGTTCTAGAGAAGAAAGCGTTCCCAAAAAGACCGAAAACAATTGAAGGGACGCCTGCTAAAACATCTAAACTGAGTCGCACCAACCGCGCCAAAATGCTCTCATTTGAGGTGAATTCAGCCAGCAATATCGCAGTTCCCACTCCTAAAGGAATTGAAACTGCCATGCATACTCCTACGATTAGCGCTGTCGAGACTAAAATGGGTGCAATTCCTCCATCTCGCCCAGCATTACGCGGTGCTGTTGTCAAGAATTCCCAGCTAATTTGACCGATACCAGAAACAAAAACATCACTCAGTAGCCATAATAGGGAAGCTGTTATTAAAGCGACGGATATCCAAACGATTGCAGCCGGGAGCCAATCGGAAGCAGGCAAAGAAGTAAAAAGCGAAAATCGGTTTTTTTCTTTTACCTTTTGTTTTTGTAGATTTGCCTTTTCAAAATATTTAGTCATAAAGATGTCCCTGATTAATCGTTTCGGCAGCAATGACTAAAACCACAATCATCGCCATTAATATCAACCCGCTGACAAACAAGGCGGCGCGATGATTTCCCACAGCATAAGCCATCTCTAGAGCAATATTTGCCGTTAACGTCCGCACTGGCTCAAATACACCTTTTGGTACCTGCACGACATTACCGCAAACCATTAACACCGCCATTGTTTCGCCAATCGCCCGTCCTGTTTCTAATATGACACCAGTTAATAAACCTGATTTTGCTGCCGGAAAAACCACACCGCGCACCATTGCCCAGCGTCCCAATCCCAGCGCCGTCGCACCCCGCAGATAATCTGCAGACACGTTAGCAAAGGTGGCATCAGCGACGAGGGCAATGGTGGGGAGAATCATCAGCGTTAGGATGAGAATCCCAGCGAATAAACTCGGCCCTGGTGGGTGAATCCGCCCGATAATTGGCACCAGCACGACTAAACCCCAAAAACCATAAACGACTGAGGGAATCCCTGCTAAAAGCTCAATCAGGCTTCGGTAAATTTTGGCTAAAGCGGGAGGTGCGTAATAGTGGCAGAAAACTGCGGAGAGAATGCCCAGAGGTGTTGCAACTAGCACAGATCCCGCCGTCACAAACAGCGATCCCCACAGCATCGGCATTAGGTTAAATTCTTCGCTAACTGGATGCCAGGAGGGGTCATTGAAGAAGCGTGTCAGTCCGATATTTTGCAGGAAGGGCAAGGTTTCCCAAATCAGGAATAGCAAGATTACAAGCGCGATCGCACCCGAAATAATCGCCATTCCCCGCAACATCCAGACGAGGATGACTTCATTTCGCGACTGGGACAAAATATTGCTCCTTCACAATGTCTTGCACATCTTTGGAACGGGCAAAATCAATAAATTCTTTTTGCAATCCGGTGGGTGTAGTTTTCGTCACTAAATTGAGGGGACGAGAAAGCGGAAATTTACCGTTGCTGACGTTGGCGATGGAGGCGTCTACTCCTTCTATTGGCAATAGTTTGATAGGAGTATTGTGAGTAGCACCATATTCGCCAGAACCAATGGAGACATAAGCGATCGCGTTGGGATTCCCTGCTACAGTTTTAATCCCTTGTTCGTTATCGCCAATCACCACATCGGCACGAATATCGGTTGTTTTTAATTTGAAGTGGTCGGCAAACAGTTCCAGAGTGGATCGACCCTCAGCTTTATTGACCACCGTAATCGGCGCATCTTTCCCGCCGACTTGTTTCCAGTTATTAATTTTGTCGGTGTAGATATCGACAATTTGCTTGTCGGTCAGATTTTTAACTGGATTGTCTTGATTGAGAATGACCGAGACGCCATCGTTCGCAATCGTAAAAGCTTGCAAATCCTTTTCGCTATCTTTGAGGCTTCGGGAAACCATCCCAATATCCGCCACCCCCTGACGGGCATCTGCGACTCCCCGCGAAGACCCACCTGTTTGCACGTCAATCCGAACTCCCGGATGTTGGCTTTCATAGCGTTTGGCAATCTCAGCTGCCAGAGGCGCTACCGTACTCGATCCCGTCAAAACCAGCTTGCCTTGTAACTTATCAGACGACTGGGTTGCCGCTTCTGGAGGCTTCCCACAAGATTGCAGCCAGCAGGCAACCAACCCTATAGAAAGCGGCGCAAGCAGTCTTAGGTGTTTCATCTGGATATAAATTGAGGTTTTTTATTGATTGGAATCAAAGGAAAGCAGGCAACATCCCAAGTCAATCGCCCAACCTGCATTTGCCCGCTGGATTGCAGGATCTAGCTGATAAAGCACTGCCTTACCATCTCGCGTCGCCGTCACAAAACCCTCTTCCCGCAAAACTTTTAGATGATGCGATAGCAAACTCTGTTGCAACCCCAGCACAGCATTCATCTCGCCAACGTGCTTGGGACCACTCATTAGCAGTTCTAAAACGTCAAGCCGCGTTGAATCTGCTAAGGTCTTCAGTTTTTGGGCACAAAAGGACTGCGATGAGACTTTTTGGGTACTCATGGATTCACCTGTGCGAAGTTGGGAACCGACCCAGGCTTGCCCTGGATCAAGATTGATATCAACTTATATTTATATCAATAACTGTTTATTAATTCCAACTTGATTTTTTCTTAACCGATGCTAAAGATGTTGGGAAATTCAGATTTTTTACCTAAAAAATCAAACCTCCTTCCCTGCAAGGAAAGGAGGTTTCCACCTGCCAGCCCGTTCTAGCAGCTTTGTGCCAACTGGCTATTCAGAGGAATTTCAATCGAGAACTCAGTACCCTGACCGGGTTGAGACATACATTTAAAAGAACCGCCGTGTTTTTCTACTACAATCTGGTAGCTAATGGAAAGTCCCAGACCTGTTCCTTTCCCAACCGGCTTGGTAGTGAAAAAAGGATCGAAAACTTGGCACTGCACGCCTGTACTCATGCCAGGGCCATTGTCATTAATCTGAATAACAACGCGGGGGACACCAGATGGGTTGTCCTGCATCAGAAAAGTACGAATGGTAATCTGACTGGGTAAGTTTTTAATTTCTTCTAGTGATCGCGTTTCATCGCGTTGCTCTAAAGCGTCAATGGCGTTGCCGATCACGTTCATAAAAACTTGATTGAGCTGACCGGCGTAGCACTCAATCGGCGGCAAGTCCCCATACTCTTTCACTACGTCGATCTCGGCATGGTCTGGCTTTGCTTTCAGTCGATGTTGCAAGATTAACAGAGTGCTGTCGATACCAGTGTGGATATTGACAGGCTTTCGATCAGCCTCGTCCAGTCGGGAGAAATTGCGTAAAGACAGAACGATCTGGCGGATGCGATCGGCTCCAACTTTCATTGATGAGAGCATCTGCGGAAGATCCGAAGTCAGAAACTCTATGTCAATCGCCTCTGCTCGATCCACAATTTCAGCATGGGGATTCGGGTAATGCTGTTGGTAGAGTTCCATGAGTTTGAGCATATCTTGGGTATATTCATCAACGTGGCTGATATTGCCGTAGATAAAATTAACCGGATTATTAATTTCGTGAGCAACACCGGCAACCAGTTGACCCAAACTCGACATTTTTTCGGTTTGAATTAGCTGGGTTTGGGTTTTCTGTAACTCTTGGAGGGCGCTGGAGAGTTGTTCGGCTTGCTGCTGGGTTTGAGCAAGTAATTCCGCTTGCTGTTGGTAGAGTTCGGCTTGCTGAATCGCGATCGCAGCTTGATCGGCGAGTTGTTGCAGCAGATCGACTTCCTCCGCCTTCCAAACTCTGGGTTCATGACACTCATGAGCAACCAATAGCCCCCACAGTTTCTCCCCTCTGCGAATCGGGACGACTAAATTGGCTTTTACCTGAATCTGTTCTAAGAATTCGACATGACAAGCTTGCAAAGAAGCTTGATGCACGTCGCTAATTGCCCGAACCCGTCCCCCCTGGTATAAGATTGCGTATTCTATGGGAAAGCAGTTCTCATCATAGACTTGCCCCAGAATTGATTTGGTATTGCCCGTGACCTCTTCGACAACCACTTTGCCTTGCCAGCGTTGGGTGAACTGGTAAATTATCACTCGGTCTGTATTTAACAGGTTCCGGACTTCGCGCACGATGGTTTGCAAGATGGTTTTTAGTTCCAACGTGCTGCGGATTTGGTCGGTAACTTGCTTCAGAACGCTTGCCCACTCCAAGGATTGTTGTAACTTGACTGTACGTTCTTGGACTTGACAATCGAGGTTGGTATTAAGACGCTGCACCTTTTGGTACAGTCCATACTGCTCAATCGCCATTGAGAAGCGATCGCCCAAAGCATCAGCAAGTTCAATCTCTTCCGGAGTCCACTGGCGCGATTGACCTCTTTTTAGCTGTCGCCAAAGTTCAAAAGATTTTCGGGGGTGGACTTGTCGCGCATCCGGGTCAAAATGTCCAGCCCATACGGTTTCCGTGTCAATCTCATCTCGGAAAATTGTCAAGTATCCGACCAACTGTTGACGGTGTTGGAGGGGTACAATCAGCACGCCTCGAATCAGAGTAGATTGAAATACGGTTTCAATCGGTTGTAAATACGTTTGTTTATACAAGTCAGCGATCGCAATGATGCCACTGCTACCCCTAGCATTTGCGATAACCGCAGGGTTTAAATTTGCCCCGCCTTTTAACCATTCTTGCCAGAGAGGATGCTGCTCAATCAGAACGGATGAGGCAGGTACTGCCACCACGCCCGGTTCTAGGAGCATCAATTGATCGCCACAGGTGTACACCACCGCTGACAAACCAGTGGTTTCTGGGGTGATGTACAGTCTGCCACCGGAACCTTGCAGCGCGCTAACGGTTTCCTCAAGGGCTGATTGCAGCTCAATGGTAGGGAGTGAATGCAGCAGGGTAGCGATATGGTTAAGCGTGACTTCCCGTTGAGCTTTTTCGCGGGTTTGGGTGAGTAAAGTAGATTGAGCGATCGCAATCGACACTTGATCCGCTACCATCTGGACAATTTCCAGTTCCCGTTCTGAAATTACTTGCGGTTGCGCGTAGTGACCGACTAAAAGCCCCCACAAGCGATCGCCATGCAGAATCGGCACCACCAGAGAAGACTGCACGCCCATTGCTTTGAGATACGCCACATGGCAAGGATCGATAGGGCGATAGTGGATCTTTCTGATTTCTAGGGATTCTCCGGTTTCTGGGGAATCTAGTATCGATAAACCAATGAGTCCGGAAGCAACATTCACAATTGAACGCAGACGCACTTTCTGATAGAGTTCCCGTGCTTGGGGAGGAATGTCATCCGCTGGAAAGTTCAAACCTTTTAAAGATGGAAGGCGATTTTTATAAATAGATTCGGCAATCACTTCTCCACTTTCATCACCATGAAACCGATATACCATGACTCGGTCGGCTTCTAGTAATGAACTGACTTCTGCCACCGTTGCGATTAAAATTTCTTGTAATTCTAAGGATTGACGAATCCGGTTAGTGATTCGGTGCAGCAATCCTTCCCGATCTAATTCTGGCTTGAATTCTGGCTGTAATTCTGGCTTTAAAACTTGCGTATTTTTACTGAAGGTCATTTTTTCATCCACTACGCTTATAATATTTGTGCCTTGTTCCGCACTGTATCTATTTTCGGTGTGCTGACTAAGTTCAGCCATACGTGAAAATATGGAACTTTTTTTAAAAATTAGATTCTATGCCAGTCCGAAATGGTTCGTGAAGGCGAGATCCCCGACAACTCTTACGAAGTCGGGGATCAGAAGGGCTGGCTCACAACTAAAATAGGATTGCTATAGATATGTTTATCGATCGGGTTTTAAAATAATGCTGTAGATTTAGGGAGTTTTTAGAAGATGAGTTGCTAAAAATTCTATCCAGCTAAAGGTTCTAACTTTCTTTGTCATCTCCCTAAACGCATCTTGAGCCTTCTAATTTCCCCTAAACAGCCTAGGGTTGAGGATTACCGAGTTAAGGGGCGTCGTGGTATTGGTCAGTCCTGAAATTCCCCAGCGCGATCGCGCTTGAGAAAATCAGTTACTTTAAACTCTAATTGGAATTTTGATAGCAAACTCAGCCCCTTGACCAGGTGTTGAAATGCACTCCAATTGTCCCCCATGTTTTTCGGTGACAATTTGGTAGCTAATCGCTAGACCCAGCCCAGTCCCTTTGCCAACGTTTTTCGTCGTAAAGAAGGGATCGAATAGTTTTGGTTGAACCTCAGATGGAATCCCCAATCCATTGTCAACAATGCGGATTTCTACTTGATTGTTCCCGGCAACTTTGGTGCGAATCCAGATGGTAGTGGGGTTATGTTTAATTTCTTCAATTGAGCGTTTACGATTAAACTCATCGAGAGAATCAATTGCATTTGTCAGTAAATTCATAAACACTTGATTCAGTTGTCCGGCATAACATTCTACTAAAGGTAAATTGCCATACTCTTTAATCACCTGAATCTCCGGATGTCCTGGCTTATCTTTTAGTTGATTTTGTAAAATTACTAGTGTATTCTCAAGACCCTCATGAATGTCAACGGCTTTCATTTCCGCCTCATCCAAACGAGAGAAGTTTCTTAGAGATAGAACAATTTGACGAATCCGTTCGGCTCCAAACTTCATGGAAGATAGAATTTTCTGAAAATCAAGGAGTAGGAAGTCGAGTTCAACTTCTTCGATATAGTCTTGAATTTCTGGTTTAGGATTGGGGTAGTGTTGCTGGTACAACTTTAGGAGTTTTAACAAATCTTCCAGGTATTCATTGGCAGGAGTGACGTTGCCATAAATAAAGTTGACTGGATTGTTAATTTCATGAGCAACTCCAGCCACCAGTTGACCCAAACTAGACATTTTTTCAGTTTGAATTAATTGAGTTTGAGTTTGTCTCAACTCAGATAGAGTTTGTTGCAACTCTTGAGCTTTGTCTCGGTATTGGGCTTCAGCCTTTTGAATTTCTTCAAACAAGCGGGCATTTTCTAAAGCCGTGGCGATTTGTCCGGCGAGGGTGTTGAACGTCTCTAGATCCGTTTGACTGAAGCGATCGCTTTCCTTGTCTTGAATATCTATGACTCCTAGTAAAGCCCCACGGGCGATCAAGGGCACCGCTGCGGAAGAACCGATTTGGATGAGTTTCAAGTCTGCTGCTAGCCCTGCATTGTCCTGATTATCCACCCAGATCGTTTGCTGATTTCGGGCAGCAAGGGCGACCAAGCTGCGATCATCAAGAGACAGACAGGCGCTTTCATCATGCCCAAGCATACCCTGGTAGCCAGAGTCAGCCCGCCGGATGAGTTGATTCGTGGTTTGCTCCAACAGATAAATTTGCACGTAGTGCAAGCCGAAGCGATTTTGCATTAGGGCGATCGCTTCGCGCAACAGCTTTTCCGGGTCTATAATCGCTTTCGACAACTCGCTGACGGCAACCGTAACGTGTTGACTGACTTCCAGTTCGCGGGTACGCTCTTCTAAGCCTTGAAGCAATTTACCCACTTGTTCTGCCATCCCATTGAAACTCAAAGCCAGTACCCCAATCTCATCCCCTGATTTGATAGAAGTCCGAGCATTGAGGTTGCCCCCAGTGAATTGAGTCACCGTACCAGCTAGATTAATCAGCGGCTTAGCCAGTCGTTCTCCGATCGTAATCGCCGCGACAATGACTACACCTGCAATGATCACAGCCAGATATAACGTGTCACGGGCTTGGGCTTTGATAGGCGCGAGAAATACCGCTTCAGGCTGGACGAAAACCACAAACCACCGCTGCGTCTTTAACTTGGTAACGGCTGCTGCATTCGGCTCGTTGTTTGTAGAGGATAAGGCGGTTGTAAAGAAAGGGGATGTTGCAGCGTTCTCTAGACCTTGCTTAAAAGCAGGTAAATTTGTCGAGAAGTCTGCTATTTTACCCTTCGGCAACCTTCCTTCTGCTTGCAGAGCCTTCACTTTAGCTGCTGGGAGTGGTGTGACCGATTTAAAATTTAATTCAGGTGCATTGCCGTGAGCTAAACGGATATGGTTTTCGTCCAACAAAATTGCAAAAGATGCGCTTCCTCTCACTAGGTCGGTATTTTGGCTAACCAATCGCTGAATCACGGCAGCGTTATAACGGATATGCAAGATACCGATAATATTCCCCGACGCATTTCGTATCGGACTACTGAAAAACACACTCACCTCACGAGTAGTTGGGGAAAACTGGATGGGCGAGACGTAAGGTAAGCCAGTTTTGAGCGGTTGCTGAAAGTAATCCTGGTCAGATTTATCTTTACCAATATCTGGTGTATACGTATCAATGACATCTCGCCCCTGGCGATCGAGCAGCGCGTATGAGGAGATATTTAAAGTATCTTTACGGCTGAGCGATCGCAAAGCGCCCTCGACTTCTGAAGCGAAACTTTGTCTCTGGTTAGCAGGTAAACTTAAGTACTTCGCAAAGACTGGCAATTGAGCTTCAACCCGGACAGCGTCCAGATTGGAGTTGATAAAAGCATCTATACTCAGGGCAGTTTGGGAGGCGGCTGTTAAGAGAGTTTGATTGGAATTTCGTGTCAGCTCCTTTTGCATGGTTCGCTGATTCAAGAATGCCAGTACTAGCAAGGGGAGGATCGCCACACCCAAGAAAGAAAAGATCAGCTTACTGCGTAGGGTAGAAAGTTGGAACTGTTTCACAGTCAATTTACCTTTTGTAACTGCTGCACAAAGGACGGATTGATTAGTTTTTCAATATCCAGCGCCGCGTTTAGCCCTCCGGTGCGAGTATAGAAGTCGGCGTACAATTTGGCTGTATAGTACAAAGAATCCTCTGTGTTGCTAGGAGTAAAGGCTTTTAAATTGTCTTGCAAGGTATATAACTGGACTCCATCGGTGGAAACTTCTTCAGTTTTGAGATTTAGTTTTTTAGCAATCAGTGCATTACTTTCCTCTGGATTTGCCTTCCAGTAATCTTGGGCTTGGAACCAAGCTCGAATAAATGCTTGTATTTGAAGAGGGCGATCGCGTACTACCGAAGTGCGAAATGCGATGACATTCGGAAGCAATCCAGGTGTTTGCTTAGTGCTAAGTAGCACCTTTGCCCCGGCTTTAACCGCTTGCGATGTATATGGTTCCCAAGTATTTCCAGCTTGAATATCACCACTTTGTAAACCTGCTGGAACTGATTCTGGTTCTACATTGACGAGGGTCACGTCATTAGTGGTGAGGTTATTTTTGTGCAGCAAGGTGCTGATAAATAATTCTCCAAAATCACCTAGTTTTGTGCCGATTCGCTTACCTTTTAAGTCCTTCACGCTTTTAATATCGCGTTGCACCACTAAAACGTCCGCACCCGCTGATTGATCCGTCACTTGGGTAATTTGCACGTCTGGGTTTTTCCCAATAATGTTGATGATGCTACCCAATGAGGTAGCGATCCCATCGGCTCTGTCAGAACTAAAGGCAGAGATTGATTCTACGTAGTTTTCTATATAGACGGGTTCAACTTTCACCCCTTGAGCCGTGAAGAAACCTTTTTCCTGAGCGATCGCTATCGGAAAATTTCCAGGCCACAGATTGTAGATAACTCTCAGGGTCGGAAGCTCGCTTCGGGAACTAACAGTTGTCGTACTATTACAGGCGGTGATGAGTACAATGCTTAATAAGAAAAGATATAGAAAGCGAAAAAACCGAGATTTCATACAGACCGATTGATTTTGTAACCGCATGGGAGTATGTTAATTAAGTGTCAGTTTCCCGATTGCAACTGCTGCACAAAAGAGGGATTAATCAGTTTTTGAATATCTGGTGTAGTGCTTAACCCTCCAGTACGAATATAGAAGTCAGCGTACAATTTGGCGGTATGGTACAACGACTTGGTTGTAGAACCGGGAGTAAACGCTTTTAAGTTGTCTTTTAAGGTGTACAACTTGACACCCTCAGTAGAAACTTCTTCGGGTTTGATGGAGAGCGTTTTCGCAATCAGTGCTTTACTTTCTTCGGGATTTGCCTGCCAATAGTCTTGAGCTTGAAACCAGGCGCGAATAAAAGCTTGAATGTCTTTAGGGCGATCGCGTACTACTGAGGAGCGAAACACGATTACACTCGAAATTAAGCCGGGTGTATCCTTACTGGTGAATAATACTCGCCCTCCAGATTTGGTAACTTCAGATAGGTACGGTTCCCACGTATGTCCGGCTTGAATATCCCCGCTCTTAAAACGTGCTGGAATCCCTTCTCCTTCTACGTTGACTAGGGTTACATTATCGGTAGTCAAACCATGTTTCTGGAGCATTTCGCTCACAAATAATTCTCCTTCGCCTAACCTGACTCCGAGCCGCTTGCCCTTCAACTCAGGGACACTTTTAATATCTGGGCGAACTACAATTGAATCCGAACCAGCGGATTCATCAGTTGCCATCGCAATCTGCACATCTGGGTTTTTCCCAATAATGCTCATCAAGCCACCAACTGTGATGGCGACTCCATCATATTGTCCAGCACTGAATTCAGACACGGATTCGAGAAAGTTTTGGATATAAACGGGTTTGACTTTCACCCCTTGAGCCGTGAAGAATTCTTTTTCTTGAGCGATCGCTATCGGAAACAGTCCAGGCCAAAGATTGTAGCCGACGGTCAGAGGCTGAGTCTGTTTTTGGGAAGTTACTGGTGTCGTGCGATTGCAGGCTGCGATTAGCACAATGTTGAGCAAAAAAAGAGACACCAAGCGGAAAAGTCGAGATTTCATAGAAACTAATTTTGTGACTTAACTGGGGTTCTGCTGCCTTTTGTTGAAAGGCAGCTTTACAAACGTTCGGTCTCAACTCTGGTACTTTTACTGGCTCAAAGCCTTGTCATCCCTTAGTTTTTCTCTCGCTAACTCAGGAATTGGGCGATCGCCTAATGATGACCTGCAATAATTAGCGTTTACATCAGTACTCTTCTTAGAATTCCCGATTTTCTTCAGGTTTTCACCATCTGTTCTATATCTTTAGTGGAGAGTGTGGGAATCAAAGCCGGTCGATTCCTTAGCGCCAAAGAGCCAACAAATGTAAAACACCTGTGCGTTGCCATTGGATTTGCAAGATTTGACAACGCAACTTGGTATAAGTATTAAATCGGCACCAATCAACTGATTGCTCTTTCCCAGCGCGAACTGACTTTTTCTGCGCTAGGCTAACCCCTCGCTTCGCTGTTTTCATGCCCAAAGGGCTGTACGCGATCGCAGCCCAGAGGTAAGCGTTTTTTGTCGAGTTGCAAGCAGTCTATAGATTTAAAATTCAGGGAGAATGCCCTATGACCATTTGGGTGAACGAACAGATCGATCCGTCTGGGATGATCCATGCCTGTATTGCCTGTTGTGATGAAGCGCAGGCGCAAGATTGTCACGAATCCTACCAGCAAAATTTAACCGATTTCCAAAAACAGGCAGGTTGGATCGCCAGATTGCGAACGGTTGATTCTTGGGATGAGGTGCCAGTGAATTCCCTGAAGCTGGATTAATTCAAGCGATCGCTGGGTAGAAAAACCGATTGGGTTAGGTATGCTTGGGCGGACGCAGCTTCCGAGAATTAATGGGAATCAGGATTTGGCTGAGGATTCGCAGCTGTTCTGCCGTACCCATGCAAATGAGTAAATCGCCCGCCAGTAAATCAGTTTCTCCTGTGGGACCCCCGATGAGGGTGCCATCAGCGCGACGAATGGCGAGAACTAAAGCGCCGGATTGCGATCGCAACCGGGCTTCTCTTAAGCTTTGCCCGACAACCGGACAAGTTTGGGGATCGATCAGGAACTCTTCCATATAAAAAGCTCGATCGGTTCCCGTGAGGATACCATCCACAAAGTCCATCACCTGGGGTCTAAGCGCTGCTGCTGCCATGCGCCTGCCGCCGGTAATATAGGGAGAAACCACAGCATCAGCACCGGCGCGTTGCATTTTTTGCACCGCTTCTTCTGTACTTGCCCGCGCGATCGCTCGAATGGTGGGATTAAGTGTTTTCGCCGAAATCACCGTATAGAGATTTTCCGCATCCGAAGGTAGCGCCGCTACCAAACAAATCGCCCGTTCAATCGCTACCCGGTGAAGCGTGTCATCCAGCGTTGCATCGCCTTGCACCGCAATATAACCTAACTTTAGCGCCTCCTCTACCGTCTCCACCTGAGAGTCTATCGTCACAAAGGGAATGCCTTCCGCCTTAAACTCTTTGGCAATCTGACGCCCGGTGCGTCCAAATCCACAAAGGATATAGTGTTCGTTTAAAGAATCTACCAAACGCCGCCGCTGCCTCAGTCGTCCTCCCTCTTGAAAGTAGCCTTGAATCAGGGCTTCTGTAAACCGATTGACGATGTAACCGATGCTCACCACACCCGTTAAAATCAGGGTAATTGTAAACAAGCGACCGCGATTACCTAAAGGATTGGTTTCTCCATACCCAACCGTTGCTAGCGTGATCACAGTCATATAGGCGGCATCTGACCACGACCAACCCTCCACCACCTTGTACCATAAAGTGCCGAGCAGGGCGACACCAGCCAAAGCGATCGCACCGCCAATTAACTCTTTGCGAAGGCGTTCATATTTTTGCTCAAGTGCTGTCCGATCGTCGCGTACACTGCCTCTACTCACTTAGTCAAAATTTTTAGAAAAAAATGCGGAGGATATCCTCGCAGGATAACCGCTCCCAACTTGTAAAGTGAAGCAGAGAGTGAATATTCTGAGAGAGTCACTATGTTTGTACTCATTGGTGGAGCCGGACTTGTTGGGTTAGATTTGGCGCAACGGCTGGTAGAACTGGGGCATACCGTCGCCGTAATTGATATCGATCCGAGTGCCTGCCGTTTTGTCCGCGAACAAGTCGGCGCAATGGCTTTTGAAGGCAGTGCTGTCAGTACCGAAGTGCTGCTAGAAGCCGGGATTCACAAAGCTGATGCCGTCGCAGCCGTTCTCCGTCATGATGCCTTAAATCTCGCAATGGTCACGCTTGCTAAACACTACGGCGTTTCCCATATTGTGAGTCGAGTGCGCCACCGCGATTTTGCCGAACCTTTACGCATTGTCGGGGCTTCTCATATCATCAGTACCGTTGATTTGGGAGTTTCCACAATGGTGAATGCGATTGAGTATCCGCAAGTAGAATCAATGATGCATTTTGAGCAGGGTCAAATTGAAGTCTTAAAACTTTCGATTCCTGAAAAGTGCTATGTTGTCGGTCTTACCGTTGCTGAAATCGCTCAGGAACCCCAATTTCCTAAAGGTTCTTTAATTATTGGTTATCAAGCCCATCCCCACATGGATTTAGAGATTCCCAACGGGAGTACAGTATTAGAGCCAGGAGCAACGATATTAATGGTGACAAAGCCAGGGTCATTACATCAAGCCATCGATTTCATCAACGGTTGTGCCTAATCATCCTCTAGTTTCATCAGTTGTTCATCAATCGTTTTTATACGTCCTTGCACAATTTCCTCAGAAAGAATTCGCTGCCGGATAGCCTCATTTAGCGCTCCTTTTTCTGCCAAGAGTAATCGTCGTCGAATAGCGTCAAGTTTTGAGCGATCGCCTTCAACTAATTGTCCCGGACGACGATTATAAAGATTCCGCAGCGCTTTTTCTGCCCCAGCAACTTGCACCTGATAAACGGCTCGCATTTCTTCATAAACACTTTTTGGCAAAACCCCTTTTTTCAGGAGACTATCCAATTCATCTTGAGCTGCCTTGGAAGCAATTAACTGAGCTTGCAATTCCTCAATTTGTTGGCGAGAATCTGAGAAGCGAGAGAGTTGCAACCGGCGAACAAACCAAGGTAAACTTACCCCCTGCCCAACCAGAGATATCAGCACCGAACCAAACACTAAAGCGATCAACTGCTCTCGTCCTGGTAGTGTTGTGGGTAGACTGAGGGCAAGAGCCATTGAAAGAGAGCCTTTGATATTACCTAAAAACAGGACGTGCTGCCAACGCAATGGAATCGGACGGTCAAACCAACGCACCCCAGCCAATAGCGGATATACAGTGAGAACTCGCGCAATTTGGTAAGCCAAAACGGCAAGCAGAACCGCTGGCAAAGTCCTCCAGAACGTTACCGGATTTATTTCTACACCAATCAGCAGAAAAATAAAGGTATTGACCGCAAAACTGGCATAGTCCCAGAAACTCAACAACGCGATCCGATCGGAAGCAGACGTGCTGCGAGAAAGCCCAACGTTCCCGAAAATTAGTCCTGCCACAACCACAGCCACAGCACCAGATACGCCTAAAAATTGCCCGATTTGAAAGGTTCCTAATGCCACTGCAACGGTTAGCAAGAGACTGCTAAGGGGATCGTGCAAACGAAGAAATACAGGGATGCTTAAGTAGCCCAAGACTAAGCCGACGAGACTGCCTCCCACGGCAACAAATAACAGTTGTTGGATTCCTTCTAATACGGTGAGCGAACCTGTCGAATACACTGCCAGAATTAGGTTAAATGAAACGAGGGCAGCGGCATCGTTGAATAGGGTTTCTCCTTCAACGATGGTGGAAAGTCGGGAGGGTACAGGTATCTCCTTAAAGACGGCAATCATGGAAACCGTATCAGTGTTTGCGAGAATAACTCCAATTAATAGCGCTGGTATCCAATCTAGCTCCAGTCCAAATTTCAACAGAACGGCAATAATCGCAGAGGAAAGGATTGCCCCTGGACCTGCTAAGAGGGCAATTGGTTTAAATGTGCTTCGGAGACGCCTGACATCTGTATTGATGCCAGCTTCAAAGATGAGAATCGGTAGGAAAAGATTTAACACCAGGATAGGATCGAGTCCAACGCGGCGAGAAAATAGCTCCGTGATTGGTAAACCTGCTAACACTAAACCCGTGACGTAGGGAACGCGAAGCCGCTGTGTCACCAGGGCAACAACTGTGGCAATCAGTAGGAGAATAATCAGAATCGGGACTAACTCTGCAATGTTTGCTTGAGGCTGTTGGTTTGTTTGGTTAACATTAGCGAGAATAAATGGCTGCGGAAAGCACCAGCCGGGAGGTTTCGCTAAGGATAAAAGACGCATCATCTGATTTAGTTGATTAGGACAAACAAAAATGAGGAGCGATCGCATCTGGTACTTCCCTAGAATCACCCTTTTTGGGGAGCCAATTGGATAATGTGCAATGCTAACGGTCAATTGGAGACTCAACCCATCGCGTGGACGATGTTAACCGCCTTCACTAATCTTTTGCAAGTAAGCCTGTTTCTGTTTTCTCAGCGTTTATAGTTCCCTTTAAACAGAACTTTTTGAAAATTCCCTTTAAGATTGCCAAATAAGGATAAAAAATTTCAGGAGTAAGCAGTGAGTCTAGAAACTCTGGTTGAAAATCCCGCAATTCCGGCAGAGTCAGGCGTGTCTGTCCCGTATGACCCAGAAGGCTTTGACGCCTCGGTGATGAGTACCTACGGGCGCTATCCCCTAGCTTTAGAACGGGGTGCGGGTTGCCGCCTGTGGGATAGCGAGGGGCGCGAATATCTGGACTTTGTTGCCGGAATTGCCACTTGTACCCTCGGACACGCCCACCCAGCTTTGGTGGAAACGGTAACTCGCCAAATCCAGACGCTGCACCATGTCTCTAACTTGTATTACATCCCGGTGCAAGGGGAATTGGCAAAATGGTTGATCGAGCATTCCTGCGCGGATCGGGCGTTTTTCTGCAATTCCGGTGCTGAGGCAAACGAAGGGGCAATCAAACTGGCTCGGAAATACGCCCACACGGTCAAAGGGATCGAAAAGCCGATTATTTTGACTGCTCACGCCAGCTTCCACGGGCGCACGTTGGCGACGATTACCGCCACAGGCCAACCGAAGTACCAGAAAAATTTTGCCCCGTTGATGCCAGGTTTCTATTATGTGCCTTACAACGATATTGGGGCGATCAAGAATGCGATCGCTACCCTCGACGAAGGCGATCAAGGCGTCACCGCAATTATGCTGGAAGCCTTGCAGGGAGAAGGCGGTGTGCGTCCCGGCGATGTCAAATACTTCCAAGAATTGCGGAAAATCTGCGATGACAACGACATCTTGCTAATTTTAGATGAAGTGCAAGTTGGCATGGGTCGCAGCGGCAAGTTCTGGGGATACGAGAATTTGGGAATTGAGCCGGATATCTTCACTTCTGCCAAGGGATTAGGCGGCGGCATTCCCATCGGTGCAACCTTGTGCAAGAAACATTGCGATGTTTTTCAGCCGGGAGATCATGCCAGCACCTATGGTGGCAATCCCTTTGCCTGTGCGGCTGCGTTAACCGTCTGTCAGACGCTAGAACGGGATAATATTCTGCAAAATGTACAAGATCGGGGCGAACAATTACGAGCAGGATTGAGCGCGATCGCATCTAAATATCCCGACCAAATTAGCGAAGTGCGCGGCTGGGGTTTAATCAACGGGATGGAGTTGAAGGCAGAGATTGAATTAACTTCAGCAGATGTCGTGAAAGCTGCGATCTCTGACGGCTTATTGCTGGTGCCAGCAGGCCCGAAAGTGATTCGATTTGTGCCGCCGCTGATTGTCTCTGCCGAAGAGGTAGACCAAGCGTTGCAAGCCGTTGAACGGGCAATGGCAACCGTCACCGCGTAGGGAATCGGAAAGTCATGAGTTATGAGTGTTGAGTTTTGAATTAAGAATGCTAACTCACACTCGTAACTTTTTTAAGCCGCCTCTAGAGGAGCCATTGTCAACCCAGCGCGGCTTAGTTGCTCGTGGTAAAGTTCTGCTTGCTCTTGGGGACCCACCCAAACAATCGCTTGACCTTCAAAGTGGATTTGATAGGTGTGTTCCCAAGCGAGATCGCTCGTCATGTCAGGGATATATTTCACCAAACACTCGTGAACGTGTTCAAACGTATTAAAATCGTCGTCCAACACGATCACTTTGTAATTAGGATATAACTTGCGGACAACTTGACTAGATCGTTCAGGAGTCTGAACAGGAGCTTGAATCGGTGCAGCGGCGGTCGGTAAAGTGATACCGGAGGCGATCGCGCCAACAGCGGCTGAAAGTCTCCTAGTCATAAGGCAGATTGCGAAAAGACCTTAACAAAATTAATTTACAAGTATTTTGCTCTATTTTAACAAGCCTAGATCCCCGGAAGTAACAGGTTAAGCCAGAATAATCTTAGTTTCCTGTGACAACCAAGCAAAACCAGGTGGGATTTTGTGAAAGTTTTGGCGAAATGTCCACAAAATCTAGAAACTCTCTACCAGGAATTGTTCAAAGCGTTGTATAAATCCAACCGCTAGCTGTACCAGAGGCCATCCGACCAAACAAATCAACGCCGAATTGCGAGTGCTAATATCTAACCCTTGGCGGACTGCTACAATCACAGCCAGCAAACTCCAAACCGCTAGCACCCGCTCAAGTGGTTGTCCAAACAAAGGAATCAGCGTTAAGAAGTTCAGCACTTGCGGAGCATAGGCAAAGCCAATCGGAATCATCAAATCCCTATAGGTAACGTGATTTGGTTTTCGCCACTCCCCAATCTTCCAAATGGTAAGCGTCCAGAAATAGTAGCCTCCCACAATGCTCATCCCATCAATCAGAAGCGCCAGCAGCATTACGGGCAGCGTTGCCAGGTTAATTAATAAAATAACAGCACTACCCAAAGCATGGGACAGTGCTGCTAAAATCACAATAGTTTGGGCAATTCGATAGGTTTTAGGCGTATTTCGAGCATTTTCATAAAAATTTCCATCTAAAGCAAGTGCATTCCAAAGGGTCGTGCCCAAGCTTACTTTTGATTCCTCGCTGCTCACGTTGAATCCTTACTACTCGCGATTGATGACGACTTTGGATAGGATACTGCCTCAGGGAGCCAATCACCAAAAAAATTCACTTCCTGACCAAAATTAATTGACGTTAAGACAGTAACAGTAAGCAACTAGATATTCTTGAATGCTGCGATTGATTTGGCGGATACTTGTATGGCTTCGGGGGGGAACCTTGAAGCTGTTGCTCCTAGCGGTCTTTATACTCATCATCTGGGGTATTACTTCGCCAGTCGGGACTGTCGTCTGGTGGCTGGAACAAGGAGCAGAAACTTTAGGTTTGAAGAAAAACCAAAGCTCGATCTTGCCACCCAACAATGACTCAAATCCTGACGCCAAATCCTCCCCAATCAATTGTTACATTGTGTTTTTGACAGGAGTAGGAGATTTTTCTGCCAATGAATTAACACCGGGGGAAGAAGTCTTTTTAGACCGGATTGTTGAGAGTCATCCTAACTGCGTAGCCGTAGGAGATGTTTTCCCATACTCAGCAGAGAACAAGGGTCTAGGAGGACAGCGCTTATTAAGCCCCGTATGGCACTTTGCGAATCGAAATGGTGGGATGGGAATCGCCAGCGTGCTGATCAAAATCCGCAATCTCTGGCGATTTGCGATTTCCGCCGATCCTCGCTATGGCTCTATTTATAATCAGGGGATTGCCAATGCCATCATCGAGCGGATGAATAGTGGGCAGCCCATTTCCCGTAAAGAGAGTAAACCGCTTGACATCATTCTCGTTGGAACGAGTGGTGGTGTACAAGTTGCCTTGGGTGCGGCTCCCTATCTTAACCAATGGCTAGATACAAAAATCACTATCGTCTCTGTGGGTGGGGTCTTTAATGGGAGGTCGGGCTTTCAGGCGGCTCGTTTCTATCACCTGCGAGGGAGTCGAGACTGGGTTGAGGATCTCGGCGGTATTGTCTTCCCCTCTCGGTGGCTGTGGAACGTGAGTTCCCAATTTAATCAAGCTCGTTTGCAAGGGCATTATTCAGCCCGGAGCAGCGGCTCCCACGCTCACGATGGCCCTGAAGGTTATTTTGGTCTAGAAGTTGCTAAGCCGGAAGACATGACTTATGTAGAGTTAACCCTCCAAGAGGTGAATAAACTTCCTATTTGGTCGCTAGAGAAGCCAGCAAAGTAGTCATTGCGAATCGGGAATGGCTATCCAATTAGCCATTCCCGATTCACAAATATCACTTCCAATCTTCCCAATTCTGGTTGAAAATTGAGGTGTCTGGAAAGACAGTCGGATTGTTATTCTTATCCAATCGACGTTTCAGCGCTTCTAGTTGTGGTTCGGCGCGTGGCAGTTCATCCACTAGCTGATAAGGCGCGACTCCATTTTCTAAGGCAAAAGCGGCTGTCGTTCCAGCAGCAGCCCCCGCCGACCATTCAAAGGAATGCACTCGGTAGGCGGCGGCGGCAATGTGACTGGTAGCAATACTTTTCCCTGCCACGAGCATATTGTTGATTTTTTGGGGAATCATCGCTCTGAGAGGGATTTGGAACGGATAAGCTTGACCTGCACCCCGTCGTTCACCTTCCCGTTCGGTGTTTCCTGGAGCTTCTGCGGGGCTTTGGGTCATGCAAGGATGGAAGTCGATGGCATAGTGACCAATGCCTACAGCGTCGGGATAGATGGTGGAACGAGTGCGCCGCATGACTTGTTCCGGCGGCTTGGTGCCGCTCAGTACAGACGCTACTTCCAGTCCTGCAAGCGATGCCTGTAGTCTCCGATAGGTATCTGGTGACAATGTTTGACGGTAGTAGTCGTCTTTGTAGTTACGGCGAGAAATATCAATTTCCCAAATGCTAAAACCTTGAGGATAAGCCAAGGTGGGGCGTCCAATAATTCGCCGTCCTTCCCGCATATAAGGATACTTAGATAACCCATGCACCGTTCCCATTGGGGAATCTAACCCACTCAGGTAACGGTTATTGGGTTTCGCCTGCTTAACTCCTGGGCCAAGTTGAGAGTCGGTGGTTCCAGCAACCAGCCAGTGAAAATATCCCAGCGCGTTTTCCTCGCCTTTGCGGAGGGTTTCGGTTCGCAATCCTCCCATCCATTCTCCAGGCTGTAGCTGTCCAGCGGCTTGCAACTGGTCGCGAGTGTAAACTAAGTTATCTTCGGCGTTTCCGGGGCGGTAGTCGTTGCCCCAAGTCCAGTTCTGCATGGAGATGTCGCCGGGAGTGGGTCCCGTATAGGAGAGGCCCCCGAATTTGGTTGTTTCTCCAGCTTTAGGACTCCAAATGCGTCGGTAGGTGAAGACTAGCCCAAAGTCCGCCAGTCGCTTTAATTCATAGCTGTAGTAGGGTTCATATTGAGAATAGAAGGGTGGCGGGGTATGGGTTTGTGGTTGTTGGGTTGCCTCCATTGCAAAGGTGTAGGTAAAGCCTTGGGTGCAATAGCGATCGCCCGTTTCACTCGAAGAAGAAGGTTCGAGGTAAGAACGGGGGTCGA
The DNA here is from genome assembly GCF_014698845.1 of Coleofasciculus sp. FACHB-1120. NCBI lineage: Bacteria > Bacillati > Cyanobacteriota > Cyanophyceae > Coleofasciculales > Coleofasciculaceae > Coleofasciculus > Coleofasciculus sp. FACHB-1120. The sequence continues at coordinate 27,380 of NZ_JACJTV010000035.1, forward strand.
TACCTAGCCGGTAGGGAACGTCAGCCAGGGCAATCAGTTCGCCGGTTTCTGATGCGTCAACAACGTACCAATTTGGGGCTGCGGGTGCTGGCTTTTTCGCTGGCTGGGGTACAAAACGCACAATGGTTTTGTCAAACTGAGCCGAGTTCTCGTAGCGATAAGAATCCTCAATCGTTTGGGATAGGGGCAAGGTGTTGAGAGGGGATGCGCCTTTGGCTGGGCGATGCTGGATAGCGATCGCACCTTGAATCAAATTCCCCGCTTGGTCGATGTTCAGTTCTTTGATTACTGTCGAGGGAAACCATTTCAGCTTGCCTCTGCCTTTTTTGGCGGCATCTTGCAATTGGTCATACAGCAGTTTGTGAGCATCGCGGGGAAGAAAGCAGGATTCACTAACCCAACAATCGCCAGGGTTGAGTTCTCCATATTTGCGATTGATTCGCTGTCGCAAGTCCAGGTAGCCGCGAGAGTATAACAGCTTTTGCCGTTGGGTGGGGCGTTCATCTAGTGCGGAAGTTCCCTGTGCGGAAATTTGTCCTCCCACCCAGTCGGTAATTTCGGTGAGGCAAACGGTTCGTCCCGCCAATAAGCCTTCGTAGGCAGTCGCGGCACCAGAGAGTCCACCTCCAACGACCAAAATTTCACACTGGACTGTTTGATCGGGGTTTCTAGGGGGTGCTGCAAAAGCAAGTGGAGTGAATGCTTCCAGCAATGTTAAGCCTAGAGTCAGGCTAAGGAGCGATCGCTTCATGTTTAGGCGTTTATTTCAGCTTCTACGTATATCTAGCTAGCTCTCAGACGCTACCACTCTCAAATTGTTCATTGCAAGCTTTTCTGGCGGCACTCAGAGCAAGCGATCGCTCTAGCGTATCCCGAAAAGGCGATAAATATTCCTCTACTCGAATCCCTCTATTGAATTAGATGGCGATTCAAGTCAGCAGTTGCACTTTTCTTCTATTTAGCTAGTTCATTTAGCTAGCAGTGCAGCTAATTCCCGCTATTGGTAGTGTTCCGGATTTTGATTGCAGTAGCGCTGCGAATAAATCCTAATTTCCTAGGGGATCGGTGAATAAGCCTCTACCTAATGAGATGTTTTTTGTTCTAAAAATCCCTTACTTTAGCCTTGTTTTTAATTTCATTCTCCTGTATAAAACCAAACAAAATAGATTATATGCATTTTTTATTCTAAAAAACAAATATTTATGAGGATTTAGTTGCAATTTAGACCAAGCTAGAAATCCCATCTGATAGACACGGCGCTACAAGATGTTTTTTGGAATTTCCCGTGAAGCTACAAAGTAATCTTTAGCAGCAAGTAGGGTTTTTAAGAATGAATTGATACGATTAGCTCTCTCGGTAAGCAAACATATCTAAAGAGAGAGGTAGTTGAAGAAAGATTAAGCAGTATTAGTAGATGTATACGTGCTCAGATGTAAATGATCGCTGAGTTGAGAAAAAAAATTTAGTGCATCAAGACTTTCCTGCATTTGTTAGCTCTTTTTTGGCTAACGAACCTACGGTAAGCCCTAGCAAACAAAAGCATTTCCTGGAGATTTAACCATGATGAAACGAACAACAGCAACTGCTGCCCTTGTAGCAGTTGGATTATTTACGTCTCTGGGCTTCTCAGCCGTAGCTCAGACCACCCGCCCCGTAACGCCATCAACTCGACCGGCAACGCCATCAAACCGACAGGCAACGCCGTCACGCAACAGCCAGTTGACTGCCCTAGATAGGCAGTTTATTATGGACGCCGCTCACGGGGGAATGGCAGAAGTACAACTTGGGCAACTGGCGTTAGAAAAGTCAACCGACCCGAATGTAAAGCAGTTCGCGCAGCAGATGATTCAGGAGCATACACGGGCGAACCAAGAGCTAATGCAGTTAGCGGCTCAGAAGGGAGTCACTCCTCCAACCACTCCGGGGCCAAAGTATGAAGCGGCAATGATGCGGCTTCAGCAGTTGTCTGGAAAGAGCTTCGACCAAGCTTATATGATGGAAGGCGGACTGAACGGTCACTTAGAAAGTGCCGCAGTGTACCAGCGTCAAGTTGGACTGGGACAAGATTCCGATCTGAAAGCGTTTGCTGGCAGAGTCTTGCCAAGGGTGCAGGGTCATTTACAAATGGCTGCGTCGATGACAGGTGCCAGGGTGGCTGAGACAGACAATGCGATGCCTGGAATGCCTGGAATGTCTGGGATGCAGATGAACCAGGGGACGCAGATGAACCGGGGGATGCAGATGAACCAGGGGACGCAGACAACCCCTGGGACGCAGATGAACCGGGGAATGCAGACAACTCCTGGGACACAGACAACTCCTGGGACACAGACGACCCCGATGCAGATGAATCGTGGGACGCAGATGAACCAGTAAGCTTGAACCAGTAACATCGGGCAATACTGGCAATACTAAAGAGCGATCGCATTTTCCTCTCTTGAGAGTGCGATCGCTCTTTGCTAGATTTTGAGGAGAGGCGATCCCAAAACGTATGCATACAAGCGCTACTTACTCATCGCTTTTGTAGATTTTGCCGCAAGACACGATCGGGTTTGAGATGGCACAGCAAATCGCCTAGAATTTGGCTATATAAATTTTTATAGCTCTATTGAGTTACTACAATTAGGCTAACCCGATGGTTTCACTTCCTCCCAATCGTGCTACTACCCTTAAAGCTGCGTTTCGCGCCTGTGATGTTGGTTCGCTAGTTGGTGCAGATATTGAGCGATACTATGTTGACTTATCACAAGTTCGTAATACAGAGGCAATTCAAAGTGTTAACACTCGATTAGACTTTCTTGAAGCCGCAGAATTTTGTACCATTTTGTTTACCGGACATCGGGGTTGTGGTAAGAGTACCGAGCTAAGACGGATTCAGGAGCGATTGCAATCTGAATACAAAGTTATTTATATAGAAGCGGATGCAGAACTGGATATCCTTGATGCTGAATATACAGATTTATATTTAGTAATTATTAAAAAAGTTGCTGATGAACTATACAAATTAGGCTTGAAATTTAATCCTCAGCTCTTAAACAACTTTGAATCTTGGTTTAAAGAAATTACTCAAGAGAACGAAGAAACTGTTGAAAAGTTTGTAAATTTGGATACCAGTGCAGAAGTAGGCGGACAAATTCCTTTTATTTCTAAGCTGCTAGCTAAGATTCAAGCTCAAATTAAAGGTTCTGATAAGCAAAAGAAAACAATTCGCCAAACGCTACAAAAAGATATTGGTCGTTTACAAGCAGATATTAATCTATTATTAGGCAATGCTTTCAACCAGCTTAGGCAAAAGTACCCAGAATACCAAAAAGGATTTTTAATTGTTTTTGATAACTTGGATCGGGTTCCTCCCAGCGTAGATAATCATTTATTTTTTGATTATGCTGCCCAGTTACAAGGGCTACACTGTACGATTATTTATACTGCGCCAATTTCTGTAGTTTATTCCGAGAAAAATCTGAGTAATACCTTCGACTCTCCCAATATTGTACCGATGGTAAATATATATGAATTTAAGCGTGACGAGTGCGATTTAGAATACAATCAAACGGCACTAGAAGCGGTTGCTAGTTTGATAGATCAACGAGTAGAAGTTGATGCAGTATTTGAATCTCGTCAGCAATTGCTGGAGTTAGCCAAAGCTAGCGGCGGTCATGTACGCCAGCTAATGCAAATAACGGCAAGAGCATTTATAACAGCTGCGACTCGCGGTCATAATAAAGTGACTGCGGCTGATGTTACTTATGCAATTAAGCAAGAGCAATTTAACTTTGAGCGGATTATCCCTACCCAACATTATTCTGCTTTAGCGCGGATATGTTTGACTAAGGATGTTACTAAAGATGAAATTGGACGGATGATGCTGTTCAATATCTCGGTTTTTGAATATAACGGTGACAACCGCTGGAATTATGTTAACCCCGTGGTGAAGCAAATCAATGCCTTCCAAGAAGCTCTCGCAGCAGCAAAAGCAAATCTCTAAACTTCAACCGGAGATTGACACCTTTCTTACTATCAATCAGCAGCCCTTAGCTGAACTGCTGACCTTTATAGATTTTGTCGATGAGAAGTTAACAATTGGTTTTGTTGAAATTAACTTTGCTAAAGATAGAGATGCCTTAATAGAAATCCTAAAACACCATCCTCAGTGTCAGGAGATTCAGTTTGCAGCTTGCAATTTTTCTTCTCCCGATTTGCGGTTTATCAGAGATGCCATTGTTGAGGAATTAGCAGAAATAAAGATTGAACAAAATAAAAAATTAGTTTTAATTATCGTCGGTTTAGAACACTCGATTGGGATGTATGGAGAATATCCTCCTGTTCTCCAAGACCTCAACTTTGTCCGGGATGCTTTTACAACTAGCGTTCCCCATCCTATCCTGTTATTTTTGCCAGATTATGCTCTAACTCGTTTAGCCAAGTACGCGCCTGATTTTTGGGCTTGGAAAGTAGGTATCTTTCAGTTCAAAACAGCCGAATCAACTAAAGACTATGCAATCAACACAACACTTCAGTCGGAAAGAATTTTGGGAAGCTTGGAGGTAGCAGAAAAACAAGAGCGCATAGATTTACTTCAGCGTCTGTTGATGGAATATAGCCCTTATAACCATCACGGGATGTTAGAGGAAAATTTACTTACTCGCATTAATATTTTGAATCAGCTAGGAGTTGCCTATCGCAGTTTAGGAGAAATCAAAAAAGCAGAAGATTCACTCCAAGAAGCTTTGAGGCTAACTAATGATGATGAAAATTTAACCCAAATTAAAGCAAGTGTTTTGCATGAATTAGGAATTCTTTTTGCGAATTTGGGGAAAATTAAGCAAGCGATCGCTTACTATCAGCAGTCCTTAGAAATAAAAGAGCGCATTGGTGATGTCCAAGGGAAAGCGGCGACGTTGCACAATCTAGCTAATATCTACGCTGATACTGGGGAAATTGAGCAAGCGATCGCTTACTATCAGCAGTCCTTAGAAATAAAAGAGCGCATTGGTGATGTCCAAGGGAAAGCGAAGACGTTGCAGTGTCTAGGTATTATCTACGCCGATACGGGGGAAATTGAGCAAGCGATCGCGTACTTTCAGCAGTCGTTAGAAATATTTGAGCGCATTGGTGATGTCCAAGGGAAAGCGGCGACGTTGCACTGTCTAGGTATTATCTACGCCGATACTGGGGAAATTGAGCAAGCGATCGCTTACTATCAGCAGTCCTTAGAAATAAAAGAGCGCATTGGTGATGTCAAAGGGAAAGCGGCAACGTTGCACTCTCTAGCTACTATCTGCGCCAATACTGGGGAAATTGAGCAAGCGATCGCATATTATCAGCAGTCCTTAGAAATAGAAGAGCGCATTGGTAATGTCAAAGGGAAAGCGGCGACGTTGCACCAACTAGCTACTATCTGCGCCAATACTGGGGAAATTGAGCAAGCGATCGCATATTATCAGCAGTCCTTAGAAATAAAAGAGCGCATTGGTGATGTCCAAGGGAAAGCGGCGACGTTGGCAATGCTGGGGCAACTGTTAGCATTACAGGAAGACTCCAACACATCACTGAATTATTTGCAGCAATCCCTAGATATATTGCAACGTCTCCAATCACCCAACGCCGAGAAAGTGAGGGAAGCGATCGCTAGAGTACAAAAGCTAGCAGACGCCTAAAGAATTTTTAAGGTAGTAAATCTGGATCTACACCGAGCGATCGCAGCCTTTCTTCTAACATTTGGGCGCGTTGTTCTGCTTGCTGACTGCGTTGTTCTGCTTGCACGATACGTTCTTCTGGTGTCAGCAATCTTTGTCCTTGCTCATCGTACCAGTAAAGCCACTCCCGCGTTATTCCCTGATACGTTCCGCGTTCTTTGCCAATTCCTAAACCAATTTCTGGCAACCAAACTGGCTCACCAGACACTAATACATATTCCTCATCAACTAAGCGATACACTTCTAGCGGCGCTTTTCTACGACGTTGAGGATTGTAGACAACATAATACAACACTCCCATTTCGGCATAAAATTTCTTCTTGCTGCTATATTCTCCTCGCCGTTTGTGGGAAACTACCTCAATCGCTAAAATAGGTACGCAATTCTCTTCCCAAAGCACATAACTTAAGCGCAAGCCTTCATCAAAAACTCGCTCAACTCCTATACTGAGAAATCCATCCGGTACAATAGCCGATTTGTCGGGGTCGTAATAAACCCCCATATCAACCCCAAAAAACCAATCCCAGCGATTTGCCCACACAATTGCTAGTATTGCTTTTAGCAAACCGGGAATCAAATCTTGCAGTTCATTATCCACAGGGGTATCGTCAGAGTCAGGCAGATCGTAGGAAGAAGGTAAGCAGCCTAGCGGGTTGTACTTAAACATAAGCGGCTAGCTATAACTAACTATCCCATCATAACTATTAAAAAATCGACAAATATCTGCCTTAATCTATACTCATCGGCGGTTAAAAATAAACCAGCTAATCACACTTAATACCAACAAAAAGGGTGTTAACCAATCGCCCCACCGCACATATAAAGTCTGCGTTTGTCGTCGGTAAATGGTTGCTGCGTGTAGCTGGTAAGTATTCATTTTAGATATCCACAAGGTTCTCCCGTGGGGATCTATGACGCCAGAAAATCCAGTATTCGTAGCGCGGACAGCCCAGCGATCGCTTTCAATTGCCCGCATCAAATCTTGAGCGTGATGTTGAGCCATCATTGATGAGGTGTAATGGGCATCATTAGAGGCTGTAAGGATAAATTCCCCACCCGCAGCCGCCTGACGCCGGAACAGTTCGGGAAAGGCAGAATCATAGCAAATCCCCACAATTGCACGCCCAAAAGGTGTATCAAATATTTGATGTGTTTTGCCAGGAATTAGGTGAGCATCGAGAGGAGAAAGTTTGTCAATTAGTTTCCCTAAAACTTTTTCAAAGGGAATAAATTCCCCTAAAGGCACTAACTTTGTTTTGTCGTAGCGGCTAAAAGTTTCACCAGTACCAGTAATCGTATAAAGACTATTTGTATAATCATTTCCCGCTTCCCCAAAGGTTCCTATCCAAGCAACTACACCTTTATCTAAAATTGCTTGTAAAAAAGAATCTCGAATCCAGCTTGGTTGTGTCCATTGGACGGGTAATGCTGTTTCGGGGATTAAAACAGCATCAACTCCCTCGTCGGCTAATGTTTTGTAGCCACTGGTATAGCCTTCGATGGCGCGACGCCAGCCAATTGGATCGAATTTAAGTTTATTGGGAATATTGCCTTGAATAATTCCTACTTTTAATGCGGTTTCGGGAGTTTGAATTAAGGGACGGCTATACAGTCCGAATCCGAGCAGATGTAATGCGATCAATAATCCAGCCGCAATGCTTAAATAACCTGGATGGAGAACGAACTGCGTTAGCGAAGCCATGCGCGTTAGCGCTTTAGGCGAAAAGGATACGAAGGAAGAGGGGGAAGAATTCGTTTCTTCTATTTGTCTTGTGTGTTGTTTGCGGTGAATCCATGCTTCGGCAATTAAGCCATTAACTGCTACAATTGCTGCGGTTACTGTGTTGGGGCCAGAGATTTGACCAAGGTGTAGAATAGCTGGGTTGTGAGGACTTTGGGTATAGGAAAGGGAAGTCCACCATAGCGATCCGGAACCCCAAAGGCTTTCTAGTCCGCACCACAAAGCAACGCCAATTAGGACGCGAATTAGAGTTTTGAGTTTTAAGTTTTGAGTTTTAAGTTTTGAGTTTTGAAAATTATTTAAAATTACCATTACAGCCGCCCAAATAGCGACTAATACGGCTCCCCAAAGGGTGATGAAAGTCCAACAGAAGAATGCGATCGCTAAACTTGCCAGCCAGGGAACCCCCAACCACGTCATCGGGTGAATCCCGGTAATCCAAGATAAAGCGACGCCGTGATAGCCAATCCCCCACGCCAAACCGATTAAAAAGGGAGAATTAAACCTTAAGAATGAAGAAGTTTCTCCTCCTTTCTTAAGTTTCAATTCTCCCTTTTTAAGGATTAAAATCCACAGAGGAGTTAAGGCGATCCAAGCGAGGGGCCATGCTTGGATGGGAGCTGTTGTCAGTCCCATCAAGATGCCACCTAACAGAGAAATTAAAAATGCAGAATTAAAAATTAAAAAAGGTAGTTTCTTCATTTTTAATTTTGCACTTTTAATTTTTAATTCTCTACTTCTTCCTCATCATCAGTCGAGTCAGTCGAGTCAGTTGAGGGGGGTACTAAAGCAACCGCAGCGATCGCATCATCTTCATCCAGCCGTTGCACCCGTACTCCGGTTGCCATCCGGGATTGCAGGGAAATCGCATCGGTTGCTTGACGGATGATAATGCCTCGGTTCGTCACCATCATTAGCTCATCGCCTTCATTGATCACCCGCAATGCTGCGAGTCGATCCTTCGGCTTCCGGAACTTCGTGGCGACTAACCCCATCCCGGCGCGATTTTGCAGGCGGAATTGAGAAACCGGGATTCGCTTACCGTATCCACCCATTGTAATCGCCAACACCCACGGCCCTTGACCATTGAGGATGGGGGCGTCTTCACTGGTTGCTTCCAATGCTTCCGAACTGCTTACTTCCAATGCTGCCGATGCTTCCGACGCCTCACTCTCGACTATCTTCGCAACCACTTGACTTGGCAAGATATCCATGCTAATCAGTTCATCCGCATTGCGGAGAGCCATTGCCCGGACTCCTCGCGTGGCGCGACCGAGGGGACGCAGTTGCTCGTGATTGGTTCTAAAGTGAATTGCCATTCCTTGCCGAGATCCAATGATGATGCTGTCATCAGCTCTCGCTCTTCGCACCCACCGCAACTGGTCGCCTTCTTCCAGAGAAATCGCAATCAAGCCATTTGCCCGAATATTGCCGAAAGCAGACAGTTCTGTCTTTTTGATGTAACCACCCTTCGTCAGCATCACCAGATATTCATCGCTGGTAAACTCTGTAACCGGCACGATGGAGGTGATTTTCTCATCTCGCGGGATGGGCAGCATTTGCACAATCGGGATACCCCGCGCTGTGCGAGACGAAGCTGGGATTTGGTACGCCTTGAGGCAGTAAACGACACCGCGATCGCTAAAAAATAGAACGCTATCGTGGTCGCAGCAGGTGAGGAAATGCTCAACGCCATCATCCTCTTTCATGCCAGTGCCTTTCTTCCCTCTCGTATTGCGGCTTTGCGCCTCGAAAGTGTTGACTGGCATCCGTTTGATATAACCCTGCTCTGTTAGCAGAATTAAGGCTTTTTCGTTGGCAATTAAATCAGTGTCATCAATCTCACCTTCCGCGTGTTCGATGGTAGTTCGTCGCGGTGTTGCAAAGGTAGTTTTGATTTGCGACACTTCATTTTCAATGATTTCCAGGATGCGACTTTTGTTCGCCAGAATATCCTGCAAATCAGCAATTTGCGCTTGTAACTCTTCGTGTTCTAAGCGAATTTTTTCAGCTTCCAGTGCTGTCAGACGTCGCAACTGCATCTGCAAAATCGCATCCGCTTGCGACTCAGACAACCCGTAAGTTTCCATCATTTCCGCTTTGGCTGTTGGGGTGTCGGCGGCTCTGCGGATTAGCTCAATCATCGCATCCAGGTGCAACAGGGCAATCAGCAACCCTTGTAGCATATGGTCTCGCTCTTCTGCTTTCCGCAATTCGTAGCGGGTGCGCCGGGTGATGCACTCAATCCGGAAATCTAGGAAAACGGTGAGGAATTTCTTGATACTGAGTAACTGGGGTTCCCCATTTACCAGCGCCAGCATATTCGCCCCAAAGTTTGCTTGGATGGGGGTTTGCTTGTAGAGGTTATTCAGGACAACGCGGGGATAAGCGTCTCGCCGGAGTTCTACGACAATCCGCATTCCATCGCGATCGCTTTCATCCCGAATATCGGCAATCCCCTCTAACCGCTTCTCATTCACCATTTCGGCAATTTTCTCAATCAGCGCCGCCTTATTCGTTTGGTAAGGCAACTGAGTGATAATGATTGCTTCCCGGTCAGGACGCCCCCGATGCTCAATGGTTTCTATCTGGGCAACGCCCCGCATTGTAATCGAGCCGCGTCCAGTCGTATAAGCTTCCTTGATCCCAGAAACTCCCAGAATTTGCCCACCCGTCGGAAAGTCTGGGCCAGGGATATACTGCATCAACTCCAGGTCGGTAATCTCTGGATTGTGGATCAAGGCGATCAATCCATTAATTAACTCTCCCAGATTGTGTGGGGGAATGTTCGTTGCCATCCCCACGGCAATCCCAGAAGAACCATTGAGCAACATCTGGGGAATGCGTGCAGGTAATACCAGCGGCTCTTGCTGGGAACCATCGAAGTTATCCCCAAAGTCTACCGTTTCCGATTCAATATCTTGTAGGAGGGCAACTCCTGTAAGGGCTTGCAAGCGGCATTCGGTGTATCGCATTGCCGCTGGTGGATCGTTGTCCACCGAACCAAAGTTGCCGTGTCCGTTAATCAGCGGGTCACGCATGGAAAAATCCTGCGCCATCCGCACTAGGGCGTCGTATACCGCTGTATCACCGTGAGGATGGTATTTACCCAGCACTTCCCCCACCACACGGGCACATTTGCGGAAAGGTCGATCGTGGGTAAGACCCAGCTCATTCATGGCGTAGAGAATCCGCCGGTGTACGGGTTTCAGACCATCCCTAGCGTCTGGGAGTGCCCTACCAACAATTACGCTCATCGCGTATTCCAGGTAAGACCGGGACATCTCGCTCCCTAAATCCGTGGGGATAATCCGCTCCGGGGAAGTGGTCATACTGTGAAAAAGCTCCAAAAGTATAGAAAAATGGCAGATAATATGCAAAGCCTTGCAATAAGTTCCGCCTTAATTCCAAATAATGACAAATTCTATTAAAATTCTATCACATTTTGGTCTTTCTCAGTCATTATTTAAGGCTTAATTGCTGATGGAAGAATGCCGAATCGTTCGTGGCTAATAATGCGTTTTGCCACGAGTCATGAACAACCTTCAATTAGCAATCTTTCAACTGACTGTGGTTACTCTGCGATCGCTTCTTGGTTCGTTTTGAGTTGAGCCGTAATCAGAGGTGCTTTAGGAGCCAGAAAGAAGCCAATCAAACTGGCAAACAAGACAGGCGTTAACGGACTGATGTTCGTTAGTTTCGTCAACAGTAAAGTTGTACTTACAGGCGTCCGCGTTACCGATGCATTGAAAGCCGCCATGACGCAAATCATGGCAAGGGCAGGATTCAATCCTGGAATCAACAGGGCGATCGCTTTGCCGATACAAGCACCCGTGAAAAAGATTGGGATGATAAACCCACCCCGCCAACCACCCGTGACTGTGATGGAAATCGCTACCATTTTGGCAATCGCGAGCGTTAACAAGAAAGCGATTGAAAAATCACGATCGAGGACTTCTGCTAACTCTTCGTGTCCAAAATAACGGGTGAGGGGGAAAAGAGTCGCTAAAAGACCCAATCCTAACCCCGCAAAAGTCGTCCGCACATAAATGGGGCCGGGAATTCGAGCCAAAAGGCGATCGCATCCTCGAAAAATGCTCATGAACACCCATCCGGCTACGGCTCCAATGACTCCGTACAGGAGCGCCATCGCAAAATCATCAATGTTGTCGAGGGTGTACTGAGGAAAATGCCAAGTTGGTGCAATCCCTAGCTTGGTAATTGCCGCAAAAACTAGATAACTCGCGCAACTCGCCACAATCGCTGGCAGAATTGCTTCGTAATACTCCAAAACGTGTTGATGGTGCAAAATCTCTAAGGCAAACATGGCACCGCCAAGGGGTGCGCCAAATAAAGCAGTAAAACCCGCTGCCATCGCTGCTAAACTCATCGATCGCAGGTCTTCTCCCTGCAAATTCAAGCGGTCAGCAACCCAAGTTCCCAACGAGCCGGTGACTTGTACCAGCGGTGCTTCTGGGCCAGCGCTGCCCCCGGCGGATATGCTGAGTAGGGATGCCAGAATCATCGAGGGATTTTTGGTCGCATCCAGGCGTCCGCCGCGAAAGTGGATATTATCGACAAGTACGGCAATTTCACCGGGATTCCCTAGAAAATAAATCACCAAGCCGATCAGCAACCCGGCAAGTGGCATCACCAGCAGCAGAGTCGGCCCCTCAACCCGGTTGAGGATGTGAATCAAGAACTCTAGAACGTTCCAGTACAACCCAGCGAATAAGCCACAAGCCATACCAACAACTGTCCAGCGTAAGACCCAGCGTGAAATCATGATCGGATTCCGCTTTGCCAAGCCAAAAAGTTGAGGAAATCTCCAGCGTTGAGTGCGATCGGGGGGGTTGGGCTTTTCTGGTAACACTGCTAGTTCCTCGCTATTGCAGGTAAAAGAGTTCTCTCCTCCGCCCAGACTCCGCAATCGGGCGTAAAAGTTATACTTTTTTATTCATAAATTGAATCATAAGATACAAAATTTTGAAGTTAGTTATGAACAACTTATCTACGCGATAAGTTTCTGTTGGATGATCCAGGAGAAGCCAGAGAGGACGGATAAGGCAGACGGCATTTTAAAATTTAAGCCTCAAGACAGTGTATGTCTCCCTACGGAGGAGTTTAAGCTGAGTCACGAACAGTTAAACCTATTTGGGTAAATATATATGAGCGCTGAACAAGTTTCTCAAGATGAAGAGATGAACGAACAAGAAGAAGCACTAGACCCAGAAGTGAAAGAAGCGATCGCTAAGATAAAACAGCCTCCGTCAATTAACGAAACTCTATTGAACGCAGAGGCAGGTGAACTGAAGAATAACCCGGCGGTGGCACCTCGAATGTACAACGAAGGTGAAGATTTGAGGGATGATTTGAAGCGCGATTAAGCAAGGTGCAGACAATGCCAGAAACCATTGATGCTGCCTGTTATCGCCCCTGCTGCTGCCAACCTTTCTCGGACTATGCTGCCTGTAATCTACTCGGATGAATTTCTCGATCACGATACGGGTCGATCCCATCCAGAACGACCCGCACGCCTGACGGCAATTGTGGACGCTTTAAAGGCTGCGCCTTGGGCATCTCAAATTGAATGGCAGCTGCCAACGCCGGTCGAGAACCGCGCGATCGCACCAATCCTACAACAAGTCCACACTCAACAACACATTGAGAAAGTTCGGCGGATTGCTCAAAATGGTGGCGGATATTTGGATGGTGGCGATACGCTCGTTTCCCCGCGGAGTTACGATGTGGCAATGCTTGCAGCCAGCGCGTGGCTGGATGGGGTGGATCGCGTCCTCGCCACTAATAACCCAGCTTTTGTGCTGGCACGTCCCCCCGGACACCATGCAGAACGTAATTATGGCATGGGGTTTTGTTTATTTTCCAATGCAGCGATCGCAGCCCACTACGCCCTCGAACAACCCAGCATCAATCGCGTTGCCATCCTTGATTGGGATGTTCATCATGGCAACGGCACGCAAAACATTGTCGAAACTCACCCCCAGATTGCCTACTGTTCCTTGCACCAATCTCCTTGCTATCCCGGCACCGGCAAAGCTTCAGAACGTGGCATCCACAACAATGTGCTGAATTTCCCTATGTTTCCCGGCAGCACAATAACTGATTACCAACCGCTTTTTGAGCAAAAAATCGTACCTTTTTTAACCAATTTTCAGCCGGATTTGCTGATAGTTAGCGCTGGTTATGATGCCAATGCAGATGACCCATTAGCCAGTATGAACCTGCAACCGCAAGATTATGGGTTATTTACCGATTATTGTCTGCAAGTGACTCGTCGCATTGTTTTTGGTCTTGAGGGCGGTTATGACCTTTCAGCATTAGCGAAATCTGTTCTATCGACGATTGAGCGATGTTTAGTATAGGCTTTTTGCGCTCAGTTTTTGCATGAAATTTTGACACCAACTACCCCGATTAAACTCGGTTTACAGAGGCTCTAGTTTAGATTCTCAATTTGATATTGTTGACTCCCAACTCTTTAACTTTTTCCACTCCAAGCAATGGGAGGACTGGGATGGGATGCCGAGGAAGAAGAACTAGGGCGAGTTTTAGTTTCTTCATCTAGGACTTTCACAACTTTGTTGTAAATTTCTTCTGCCTGTTGCAAAGAATCACCAATACTCGTTAATCCCAGCTTGCCGAACTCGGAAAGACAACCCATGAGATGGAATACAGTTCCGGTTTCTGTACTGGTATCAAAGTGCAGCCGCTGATGGGCAATAATATCCATCAAATCATTCGGCAGCAGCCCGACATAGCGTTCTTTTTGAAGGTTGTCGGTAGCAACATAGTATTTTGGGCGACCTTGTTGGCTATAGAACAAACCTGTGGAACTATCATAGCGACCGTTAGTTAAAAACTTGAGGGTCATAAACGGGTGAGTCGTCCCGCCTTTCCGCAGATTGATTTCAATCGCTTGGATATCCCACTGTTCCCCAGATTTTTCGGGGTGATGGCAGGCAATAAAGTCCACACCAAAGCGTTCTAAAGCTCCTTTTTTTGCCAAATTTCGCCCCACACGCAATCCTAAGTCCTGCAAGCGCAGTCGGTAAGTTTCATCGGCTGGGAAGTTGCAACCGAGATAAATCTGACCATCTGGCCCACCGAGAATTTGGTCGTGAGTGGAGAGAATTTCTACCTCTCCATTGGGGTCAATGCGACCTTGAACGCTAGGCGATCGCTTCTCCTCCCCTTCAATAAAAGCTTCGACAATTGCCCCTAACTCTGGGATACGGCTGGAAAAATTTTCCCAAGTTTCTGCTTTGGCTTGAAAGCTTAAGGAGGAAAAGCGATCGCTAATCGCAGCTACCCTTTCTGCATGGGAAGCTTCTCCGGGTGCTACATTTTTGATCGGTCTGAGATCCAGTAGCGCATTCCCCTCTCCGGAAAATCCTTCATTGAGTTTGACAACCATCCGCTTCAACTGCGGTTGGCGTTCCCACAATTGGGCTGCTGCTATACCCAAGTCTTCTGCATTCCAAACACTGTCGCTGCCATCGGGATGCGGAACCCCACACTCTGCAAAGATTTTCCGACTGCCGCTTTTGGTACCCCAGGTGAGTAAATCGGGATCGAGCGCCAGAAGGGGAATGCCCATCTGTACTGCCAAATCTCGCTCTAGCAAGGTCGAGTTATAGCAGATCATGTAAGATTTTTCGGGGCGCAAGGCTTGTCGCATCCGCTCCATCAAGCGCGGGCGCTCTAAAATCTTTTGAGTCAGAGGTTTGGCTGAGGAATCGTATGTAGAAAATAGTAGCAAGCGATCGCGGGCATGAGAGAACGGAATTCCCGGCAACAGTTGCAAGTAGTAATCAATCACAATTGGCGGTAACGGCTGAGAAGTTACATAAATCAGCCGCGTGCGCGGGTGTCGCAGGCGAATCAAAGAAAAGAGCAGCCGTTCTTCATAATTGAGAAAGCCCTGAATTTTGAGCAGTTCCCGCTGATCGAGGCTGACCGAAGGAATCACTAAAATATCGTAGTCATCGCTGTCGAACAAATCGACTCCCTGCCAGCGATCGCGCAGTTGGGCTTGAAGCAGTTGAAACTGCTCCGCCTGCTTAGAAGAATTATTTACACCTTGCATTACCATAGACCCCGCCTTGCTCCCAACGCTGCCCCTATCAGCGATTTTACCCAGATAAGGGGGAAAATATGGGCTTTGCGACACAAAACTGTAATTCTGCTTGACTTATACCTAGCAGTTGAAACTGCACAGCAACAGCAAGCACACAAACCCTGCCGGGAGCATGGTTACAAAACCCTTGATTATCTGAGTTAGTTCGCGCCGCGCAGGCGGACTGGGAATGCAATCGCCCCGAAATTTCCTTCTCAGGGCTTAGTGAAAGATGAGAGAGCAAGTGTGAAGTTTAACCATCTACTTGGGAACCGCCGCCGTTAGCACCTCATGTCCTGACTCAGTAACTAACACATCATCCTCAATGCGGATACCAATGCCACGCCACCTGTCATCAATTGCAGGTTGCCCCTCGGCGGGTTCTACATCCAGTCCAATATATAGACCCGGTTCCACTGTTAGCACATGACCCGGTTGCAAACTCTGCCAGACTTCTTCCCCGTGCTTATAAACACCGGCATCGTGGACATCTAAACCCAGCCAGTGTCCGGTGCGGTGCATATAAAAGGGTTTATATTTCTCCTCTTTGATAATTTCTTCAATATCACCTGCTAGGAGTCCTACATCGATTAAACCTTCGACTAAAACACGCACTGCCGTGTCGTGACCTAAGTTGTAGGAGTTTCCGGGTTGAACTTGCGCGATCGCCTGTAACTGCGCTGCCAATACAATGTCGTAAAGCGCTTTCTGTTCTGGCGTAAACTTGCCCCCGACCGGGAAGGTGCGCGTGATGTCGCCGTTGTAGTAGTCGTAGCAACAACCCGCATCAATCAGCAGTAACTCGTTATCCTGCATCTGCCGATTATTCTCTATGTAGTGCAGCACGCAGGCATTCGCGCCAGAGGCAACAATTGAGGGATAAGCTGGCCCCATTCCACCCTGCTTTCTGAAGATGTGTTCTATCTCCGCCTGCACTTCGTACTCGTAACGCCCCGGTTGAGCGAATTCTCTCGCCCAGTTGTGAGCTTCTGCTGAGATATCAGCCGCACGACGCATCAATTCTATCTCGGCTGGACTCTTCACCAGTCGCATCCCATGAAGCACCGGATTGGTGTCTTCAATCGCAATGGGACCCGTACCCCGCTTGGGATAACCCGCCATCAACCGCTGCCAGTGGGTGAGAATCGTTTCATTGAAATCGCGATCGCGTCCCAAATGATAATAAATCCGATCGGCTTTTTCTAAATACTGAGGTAGTTTCTCATTTAGTTCTGCAATCGGGTAAGCTTCATCCGCCCCATAGAATTCTTTTGCCTTGTCCACCCCGACGCGATAGCCCGTCCAAACTTCCTTCTCTCGTTCCTTCGGCTGGACAAACAATACAAATCGGTGTTCTGCATGGTGGGGTGCTAAAACTGCTACCGCCTCTGGTTCGTTAAATCCAGTTAAGTAATAAAAATCACTATCCTGACGAAAAGTGTACTCAACATCGTTGTGCATGACAGCCACTGGGGCACTCCGAAAGATGGCAGTACCAGTGCCAATTTTAGCCATCAACTGCTCGCGACGCGCTGCGTATTCTGCTTGCATAATCTCAATTGCGTAGCTTTGTTCTTCTAAGTGGTCGAGTCCTAAGTGGTCCAGTCAGTCAAATTGACCAATATATTTTCAAGGTTATACTATTAGAGATTTGGTAACAAATCTTTATAGGGTGTAATCGAATACAGCTCGAATTAAAATTTTCTGAATCCTTAGGGATTTTTACGGAGAGTTGGCGACGCGATCGCAAATAACTGCACTCGAGGGAACACTACTCCCGATCGACTCGTGCATCTATTGATGAATGAAAACAAAATATTTAGATAACAAAAAAACCGCTTCCATCTCGCTCAGCAATTTTACAAACGAATGATAGAGGCAACTATGACTCGCTTCCCCCTTCAAGAACAAGATGAAGTCACAGATTTAAAGGTCAAAACAGTATATAACGAAATTTTGTCTGAACTAGGGTTTGGCATCATTCCCAACATTTTCAAATCAATGGCGATAAATCCCGATGTGCTGGAAGCGAATTGGAAAAAATTCCGCGCTACCATCCTGCAAGGAGATGTGCCCCGTACCCTAAAGGAAATGGTGGGGGTTGCCATATCCCAAGCTCACAACAGTCCTTATGCCCTCAACGTTCACTTGCATGGATTATCAGCGCTAGGAATGAGCGAAGAAGTTCTCCGGACACTGGTTTCAGACTTTGCTGCCTGTCCGCTTCCCAAGCGCGAAAAAGCCGTCATTCGCTTTGGATTACTTGCCGGGACTAAACCCCACGAACTGACCGCGCAAGACTACCAAAATCTGCGAGAGTTAGGGCTAGATGACTCAGAAATCTTCGAGATTATTGCCACTGCTGACTTATTTACCAGCATAAATCGATACACAGACGCGATCGCTCTCGAAATTGACCAATTGTAAATTGCCAGTTTTCTCGTGAGTTCGTATTTTCTTGAGAATGTCGTTCGTTAAATTTCAGGAGAAACAGAATCATCCCGATAATGGGCAACACCTATGAGTCTTTCCCTCAGTTTGATAGTAGCAATGAGCTAGAAAAACAAGCTCGCGAACCACTACTGCTGATAGCCCGCCGTCTGCTTGCTGAAGCCCAAGCTCTTTCCTGCCGCATTGCCGCTGTCAATGAAATTGCGACAGCGATTAACCGCACCCTAAATATAGACGAGATTTTGCGGGTTGTTGGTAAACAAGCCAAATGGCTTTTGGATTTCGAGCATTGTAGCGTCTATATCTGCACCGATACCAGTTCTTGCCGCCTCGTAACGCTATTTGGCGCTCCTATAGAGTTGACTGCCACGATTGTCGCAGAGGACAGCCCTCTAGGTCGGGCAATGAAAACGGGTCAATCACAACTGATTCGAGAAGGTTCTCCATCTGGTTTTCTGGACTCTTATGCTTCCCAGATATTCGTCCCCCTACAGAGCGATCGCCAAGTCATTGGTACTATCAACTTCGCAACGACCCAAGCCCACGCTTACACTCAGGAAGATTTACGCATTAGTTATTTACTAGCCTTGCAAGTATCGGCAGCAATTCGTAACGCCAGTGGCTTCGCGCAATTAAATCAGCTATATGCCCAGCTAGAGGCAGAAAAACGCAAATCTGAGCAGCTGTTACTGAACGTACTTCCTGTAGGTGTAGCCGATGAATTAAAACGCACTGGTAAAGTTAAACCCGTGTATTATGAATCTGCCTCAGTATTGTTTACCGACTTTAAAGATTTCACTCAATTAGCCGAACAACTCACTCCCGAAGATTTAGTTGATGAATTAGATTATTGCTTTTCGTGTTTCGATATGCTCATTGAAACGCACAAGCTAGAGAAATTAAAAACAATCGGTGACAGTTATATGTGTGTTGGAGGAATTCCCACTCCTAACCGCACTCATGCCATTGATGCTGTACTAGCCGCTTTACAAATTCAAGCTTTTATGAAATGGCGGCGACTTGAAAAAATCAAAAATAATCATCCTTATTGGGAAGTCCGCATCGGCATCCACTCAGGAGGATTGCTAGCGGGTGCGATCGGACATAATAGATTTTCCTATGATGTTTGGGGCGATACCGTTAATACTGCCTCCAGGATGGAATCCTCTGGTATTTCTGGCAACATTAATATTTCAAAAGCCACGTTTGAGTTAGTGGAAAAATTTTTTGATTGTGAATATCGGGGAAGAATAAATGCAAAAAACAAGGGTGACATTGATATGTATCTTGTCACCCGTCTCAAAAAATGCTTTTCCCTAGATCCAACAGGATTGTTACCCAATGAGGATTTTAATCAACTTTATGCGGCAATCCAATCGGGGCGTAGTCAATAGTCAATAGTCATTAACCAAATAATAACTAGAGACTAATCACTAATGACTGTTTAAAACTTATAACTCATCACTGCGATCGCTGGACCATTTTCTGGCAGATCCGTTGATTTAATCGTCAAAGTGTCACTATTGACGCGGCGCACCGGCGTTCCCTCCATCAATGCCAAAAATTCATCCACAGAGACAATATCGCAACTCGCAGAATCGGCGGCTTGGGTGCGGTAATGCGTGGGAATCACCAATTTTGGATTGAGGACTTTGACAGCCTGCATGGCTTCCTGAGGCGTGTAGGCTTTGTCACTTCCGCCTACGGGTACTAACAATACATCGGGACGCCCCATCAGGATTTTTTGCTCAATATCAATCGGTGCAGCAGCACCGCCTAAATGCAGAATATTGATTCCCCCTTGCGTCCAACGCCAAGCCACGTTCGTGCCAAACCGCCGTCCACCGTCGCGATCGTGGTTAATGCTCATTCCTTGAATTTTTAGGTCGTCAACCTGGTAAACTCCCGGCTTATATAAAAACTGGGGATTCCCGGGCAACCCTTCCACCGCCCCTTCATCAAGTAATAGGCTGCTGACTAGCACTAAATCCGCTGGCACCTTCGATGAACGATACCCAGCCGTACAGCCCAGCTTCTGAAAGGGATTCGCCAAGACTCGTTTACCACTCCCAGTAAACAAAAAGCTGGTATGCCCCAGCCATTTCACAGAGACAGATCCACCAGGGGTTGCCGCCTGATAAGTCTGAAATCCAGAAGCCAAGCCTGTTCCTAATGCTGTAAGCAAACCCGCCCCAGCATAGCGCATCAACTGTCGCCGTTTCATCAGAATTTAGTCCTCAGTCATTAGTCATTAGTTATTAGTTAATCGCTAATGCTTAATTGAGCAATGAACAATTAGCCATTAGCCATTAGCACTAAAGCGATTCCAGGAAGTTTCGCAGCAGTTGCTTTCCTGAAGCCGTCAGAATACTCTCCGGATGAAATTGGACGCCCTCAATATGCGGATAGTTCCGATGCCGGACGCCCATGATGGTTCCGTCGTCTACCCAAGCCGTAATTTCCAGGACATCTGGGCAGCTGTGTCGGTCAATCACCAAACTATGATACCGGGTAGCGGTAAAGGGATTATCTAATCCTCGAAATACGCCTACACCTGTGTGATGAATTGGAGAAGTTTTGCCATGCATCAACATCGGTGCAGAAACAATTTCACCACCGAATACTTGACCAATACCTTGATGCCCCAGGCAAACGCCCAAAATGGGTACCCCGGAACCCATCTGTTGAATTAACTCCAGGGAAATTCCCGCATCTTCTGGACGCCCTGGTCCCGGCGAAATCACAATTCCATCGGGTTTAAGCTTTTCGATTTGCTCTAAGGAGATTTGGTCATTGCGATACACCTGAATTTCAGATGCTACGGGCAGTTCAGCGCCCAGTTCTCCCAGATACTGCACCAAGTTATAGGTAAAACTGTCGTAATTATCAATAACCAGAATCAAATGTAAACTCCTTGTGAGTCAGAAGCCTTCAACTCAAAACTCAAAACTCAAAACTATTTAGCGCAGCATCGACTGAATCCGAATTACAAGGGGTGGCAAAAGCAGCGAACCAGCTACCAATACCGACACAAGCGCCGAAACCAGAACGGCACCGGCAGCACAGTCTTTAGCAATTTTGGCAAGCTCATGGTAAGCCTGCTTAACCGTTAAGTCAACAACTGACTCAATTGCGGTATTCAATAACTCCAGTGCCAACACTAGCCCAATGGTTATCCCAATCACCGCCATTTCGACTGCCTTCAACTGCAAAAAGACACCCAAACCAATGGCTAGGGTGCCTATAACTACATGGATGCGAAAGTTGCGTTGGGTAATAAAGGCATATCGAAGTCCGGCCCAAGCATATTTAAAACTAATTATTAAGTTCGGCGCAATTCGCCAAGCTAAATCCCGGTTTGGTTTCACTACATCTGAGTGGTTCAAAGAAGGTGTGGAAATTTCTTGAGACATGGCAAGGGTTTTACGGGGCTGAAGGGCATGAACCATCGCTCCGGCTGGCGCGTGGGCGAAACTTAAATCTAAGTCTTGAATCTAAGTACAGATGAGGGCTATTGGGTATAGCTAGGCTAGATAGTAAGACCAATAACCTGGAGTAAAGTTTCCTGCTGGTTCAACATTTTAGTCAGGCTATCTTCATCGGGATGATCCCAGCCGAGTAGATGAAGCAAACCGTGAGCCGCTAACCAGGCTAGCTCTGTTTTTAAGGGATGTTCCTGCTGTTGAGCCTGCCGAGTCGCAGTCTCAACGGAGATGGCGATATCACCAAGATACAGAGGTGTATCCTCTAAAAAATCCATCGGCTGAGGACAGTCTACCTCTAAGGATGCAAAAGCCAATACATCTGTTGGTTTATTTTGATGACGATACTGGGCATTAAGGGTCTGTATTTCTTTATCGTCCGTGAGGCGCAAACTCAGTTCATAGGTATCCGCTTGAGGAATATCTAGATGCAGAGTTTCCATCCAACGATGAAACCAAGTTTCCCAAGTTTCAGGTGAAATTTCTTCTTGGGCACTGGCATCGGCTGGATTGGACGAGAAGAAATAGTCTTGGATGCTAACTTCAATGTTTATACCCATACAACCGTGTTCCGGATTAACGAGTCAGGTAGGAAAGACCAATCAACAGCGCCACAAGACCAATGGTTGACAGGGCAAAATGTTTTAACGAAGTGCCTCCTTTTCGTACCATGTTTCGCATTGCCAGCTTCACATAGCTGGCTTGAGGCTCTGTTGAGGCGGGTGTCGATTCAGAAATGGCTTCTGAAGTTTGTGATGCTGCTTGTGGCGTTGAAGAGGAGTTGCTCATAAGGATAATTACTTAAGGCTCAAAAGTGGTTTTTCCAGCTGATGATAAGCCAGGGATAAACTTTTCTTCCAACAATGTAACAGTTTGTTTCGCAATTGATGGCAAATCACCGAATCAGCAAGTAATGGACAGAGGAGCGATCGCTCCTCTGTCCACCCGATGTTACTAATTTCTTGGTGTCTTGCTGGTTAAGTAACCCTCTGCTTTAGGCTACCCTAAAGATCCAAGGGCGCAGCTTTTAGGTCAGCTGATTTTCTTGGCGCAGATAGGCTTCAATGAACGAATCGAGATCGCCATTCATCACATCGTTAATGGCAGTCGTTTCCACACCTGTCCGCAGATCCTTGACCATCTGGTACGGGTGGAAAACGTAGTTACGAATTTGGTTGCCCCAAGCTGCCTCTACCATATCGCCTCGAATGTCAGCAATTTCCTTGGCGCGTTGCTCTTGGGCGACAATCAGCAACTTAGCTTTGAGGATGGCAAGACCTTTTTCTTTGTTTTGCAGCTGACTTCGCTCTTCGGTACAGCGCACGGCAAGCCCGGTGGGAATGTGAACAATCCGCACCGCAGTTTCTACTTTGTTGACATTTTGTCCACCTTTACCACCAGCCCTAGAGGTGGTGATTTCTAAATCCTTATCTGGAATGTCCAGAGTCACGGATCTATCCAGAGTTGGCATTACTTCCACTCCAGCAAAGCTTGTTTGGCGCTTGTCGTTGGCGTTGAAAGGCGATATCCGCACCAGCCGGTGGGTTCCTTTTTCTGCCTTCAGGTAGCCATAAGCATAACGCCCTTCAATCTCTAAGGTGGCTGACTTAAGCCCCGCTTCTTCTCCTTTGGAGATTTCCGCTAAGGTAACTTTGTAACCGTGGTTTTCCGCCCAGCGAGTGTACATCCGCAACAACATTTCCGCCCAGTCTTGGGCGTCTGTGCCACCCGCACCGGCGTTAATGGTTAAAACGGCTCCGCTTTGGTCATAAGTACCGGAAAGCATCTGTTGCAACTCCCATCGCTCAAGTTCCTGATTGAGCTTAGTAATGTTGCTTTCAGCTTCCAAAAGCAGTGACTCGTCGGCTTCTAATTCCAACAGTTCCACAACCGCCCTGGCGTCTTCCAGGCTGCTTTTCCAGTGGTGAAATTGCTCTAGGTGAGATTTGAGATCGTTGAGTTCTTGGAGGGTTTTCTGGGCAGTCGTTTGGTCATCCCAAAAATCCGGTTGAGCCGCGACTTGCTCCAAGTCCTGAATTTTGGCAGTTAAAGCAGGAACGTCAAAGATAGTCCTGGGTTTTACCCAGGCGATCGCACAACGTTTCGACTTCGCGTTTAATGTCTAGGAGTTCAATCATTGTTTTGAGCTTTTTCCAATGAGCGCTTGGTAGTAAAATTGCACTCTTTTCGATTTTAGCTGGAGTCTCTCTCCCCATCACTAAGACCTGAACAAAGAGAACGGATTAGGGGAACAGGGGGAAGTTACCAATTATTTCTTACCTATTACCCAATTAAGATTGAATTTGTGGAGTAACTGCTGGAAAGTTAAAGATAGTCTTGAGCTTTATCCAGACGCTGAAATAACGTTTCTAATTCACGTTTGATGTTTAAGATTTCTAGCATCGCTGTAGCGCTTTTTCTTGATCGCTGCTCCTATTGCACTGCAATCAAATTTATCTAAGTTTGTTGGTAAATGTCCAGTTCCAAAAAAAGCCGTGGTTTCCCACGGCTTCATGCTATGTGCGTTTAATGGAACTTTTGGCTCTTAGTCGCGGCTATTGAAAGCGATCAGCAACCGCAGAATGAAGATGAACAAATTGATGTACGTCAAGTACATCGACAAAGCAGCAGGCAGATATTGGTCATCGCGGTAAGAGCGGGGCAGGATATAGAAATCCACTACAGCCGCACCGGCAAACAAAAACACGCCGATACCAGAAATGGCAATTTCTAGCCAAGTAGGTGTATAAACACCAAACATAGACAACAATAGCTGACCCACTAGCACAACAACGAGGGCAATAATGCCTAGCTGTACTGTTTTAGTCAAAGCCATGCCGTCTTGCTCCGAGAGATTGGAGCCAATCTGTCTTGCAGCAATGAAGGTAACGCCACAGCCGAGGGCAGCAAAACCAATTCCTGCCACACCGACCCCAGGCGTCCTTAGAGCCACGAATATCAATCCACTTAGGGTATAGCCAGAGAGCAGGCTGTAGGTAGCCAGGAGGGGCAGAGCAACGCTTTTCTTGCCATTAACGGCAACATTTTGGGCAACGAAAAAAAGGGCGAATTCTGCAACCAGGGCAACCCAGAAGGTTGGCATGAATAGCCCTGGGTTAGAACGGAGAACGCCAAGACCTCCGTAGGTGCCAAGTGCGGTTAAGACAAGTCCAGCGCCTACGTAGGGAAGGGCATTGGCAATAACATTGGGGCCAACGAGGGCGTGATTTTTAGCCTCACGCATCGCTTGACGGAAGTTGCTGGTGTTACTCATGGGACTTCCTCAGAAATATTACGAGTCATTTACAGAACGCGATCGCCTGTCTAATTCAATTGTGACGTAGAGCCGAAGTCCTCTGCTAGTGGGTTCCACCAAGCAAGTCCTTTCAGTTTGTTTTTAAGGCAAGGATGCGTTTTCGCCTACCTCAAACTGCAACTTACGTATATATGCTGACATTCCGGGAGAGGCTCTCTGTGAGTTCCGTAATCCAACGATGGTTCTTCAATGCGCCTATACAGAAAATGAATTCAGTTAGACGAAATGAAGAGATAGCGATTTCCCAATCTCCCAAACGGGGTGGTTTTACAGAGGCTTTGACAATGGCGACTCAATCTTCTTGCAGCTCCGATTCGATGGAACTTTTGATTGCTTACTATAAAAATCCATCAGTTGAAGTTCGCAATCAACTGGTGCAGTTGAATGCTGGACTGGTTCGGAAGATGGCTCATCGAGTCAGCTATCAGTGTTCGGAACCTTATGAAGATTTGGAACAACTCGGCTATCTCGGTTTGATTCGCGCAATTGAGCGATTCAATCCCCATCAAGGTTATGCTTTTAGTTCCTTTGCAGTTCCTTACATTCGCGGCGAGATGTTGCATTATTTACGCGACAGAAGCGGCGTAATGAAAATGCCTCGTCGCTGGCAGGAAATCCAGCAGGAAGGACAAAAGGCGCGGAAAGAGCTGGCACAAACTTTAGGGCGCTCGCCAAAAGAAGCGGAAATTGCCCAAGCTATTAAAGTATCCCTAGAAGACTGGAGTGAAAGCAAGGTTGCGGCTCAAAACTGCCGACCATTAAGTTTAGATAGTGTGATTTTTGAGCAGTCTGACTTTCAGGTGACGTTGGCGGAGACACTGCCTGACCCTCGCTATCAATCTTGGCAAAGTCAAGAAGAAGAACGGCAGGAGCTGGAAGGGGCGATGAGTTATTTGGACAACAAAACTCAAGCAGCAATTGAGTTAGTGTTGGTGCGCGATCTTCCCCGGAAAGAAGCCGCTAAGCGAATTGGTGTCAGCCCGATGACAGTGACACGGCATCTTCAAAGAGGAGTTGAGCAGTTGGTATCACTGTTGCAACCTCAATCAACTGAGCGTTTGGCTAGTTAGAGGCTTCCTGGAAAGAATCACAAGACGGCTTGTTTGGGAAGTAGTCGCCAGTTAAAAATTAGTAGAGAGTTTGTAGGGTGGTTTATACCACCTTATTTTTTTTGTGTAGCTATATTTGCCCCAACGCTACCACCGCATTCTGCCCCCCAAAACCAAAGCTGAAACAAAGCACCTGTTTAATTTCACCTTGACGCGGTACCGTGACTAAATCTAAATCAAATTCTGGTTCCTTTAACCCCACGCACGGTGGCAATATCTGATGCTTCAATGCCATTAGGGAGAAAGCGACACCTAAGGCTCCCGATGCTCCCAGTGTATGACCTGTGGCTCCCTTCGTAGAACTGACCGGCACCGTTTGGGGAAATAAATACTCAATTAGCTGCGCCTCATTTTGGTCATTGAGTTGGGTAGCGGTACCGTGAGCGTGAATGTAATCAATGTCCGCAAGGGAAAGGTTGCTGCGATCGCAACATTGCTTTACCGCCGCGATCGCACTCCAACTTCCTGGCTCTGGCGCATTTGAATGATAAGCATCTGATGTCAAGCCAAATCCCAGGACTTGACCATAAATCCGTGCTGAGCGACACTTTGCCAATTCTGCGGATTCTAGTACCAAGACGGCTCCCCCCTCTCCCAAGGCTAAGCCTTCTCGCCGCCGCTCAAAAGGATAAGCACCCGTTTGAGCTAAAGCGCCCATCTGCTGAAACCCTGTCAGGGTCAGCGGTGTAATCGGTGCTTCCACTGCCCCAGCAATGACTCGCTGACAGTGCCCAGTTTGCAAGAGCGAAGCGGCTTGCGCGATCGCCCAAATTCCAGTTGCACAAGCCGCCATTGGTGCCAAGACTGACCCAGTTGCCCCGATTTGACGAGCGGCTGCGATCGCGTTCATGTGGGGCAGTGTCTCCAAAAAAGCCTGGGTTGGCAGGTGTTTGCATAGCCGCGATTTTACTGGTTCGGCATCCTGATAAAACTCCCGCGCCAATTTCTCCCAAGATGCCTGATAGGAGCGACTCGAACCAATGACGACTCCACAGTCGGGCAAAGGCGAAACTAAACCAGCATCTTCCAGCGCCATAGCAACAACCCGCTGAGTCAGGGTTGCTAACTCAGCGGGTTGTTTGCCGATCAGTCCTAAGGGTCGGGGAGCAAGTTCTGGAAAAGGTTGATACAACTGAATGCCAGTTTGACCGGCGATTAAACGTTGCCAGCTCGTCTGCAAGCTGTTACCCAAAGCCGAGACTAAGCCAATCCCAGTAACGACAATCTCCACCGATTAGCTAGCGAATCGCAAATTGCTATTTCTTGAGGTTTTCCGCACCTTTCGTCACCTTAGCTGATTCAATGCGATCGCCCTGCTGAATCTTGTCAACGACCTCCATCCCGTTGGTGACGTAGCCAAAAACAGCATAGTCACCATCCAAGAACGGCACATCGGCTAAAGCAATGTAAAACTGCGACGAAGCCGAGTCAGGTAAAGATGAGCGAGCCATTGCGACAGCGCCGCGAGTATGTCGCAACTGCGGGGGTTGAGAAACACCCGCAGTTTTGAGCGTCTCGCTGAGAACGGGTTTTTCTGCCCCTTTGGGCTTAATTTCGAGGGGAATATAACGCACTTGACCCGTCGCTGGATCGATAAAACCGCCCATCCCCAGACGTTCTGTGGGCACATTCGGGTCTTTACTTTGCGGATCGCCACCCTGAGCAACAAAGGGTTGCGGGTCCCGCACTACGCGGTGAAACACCAGTCCGTTGTAGACACCTCTTTGAACTAAATCGATGAAATTACCAGCGGTAATTGGGGCATTCGTTCCATCGACTTCAATCGTAATGGGCGAGCCTTTAACCGTCATAACTACGGTGGCTTTACCTTCTAAGCGCGGCAAACTGCTTGTTTTGGGACTACTCGCTGGAGTGGCAGTTGCTGTGGGGCTGGTATCCGAGGAAGTCGCCTGCTCTGTGGTACATCCCCCCAACATCAGTCCTGCGATCGCAAAAAGTAATATAAACCAGTGCCGAATTTGTCTCTGCATTTTTATTTCACCTCATTGGTAGCTAGAGCTACTGAATCATCTTATGCAGATATGAGATGGCTCAACCAAGAACCCTTAGAGACCTTCGATGGGAACTTCCAAGAAGCGAGCTAGTTGGGCACCCTGATTTTCCAGCTCTGACAAGGGTAGCGGTTCTCCAACTCGCGTCAGGGGAATATCACGGCGTCCTTTGACGCGCAGATAAATCGACCGGCGCGGGTTGAGACCTTCTTTAATTTCCACTCGGATCGCTTGGACATCTTGGATGCGGCAGCCAACTTCAATTTGGCGGTTTTTACCGAGAAAGCCCCATCGAAAGATGCGAATATATCCGGTTTCTTGATTAAACTCGTTGTAACCGCCCCCTACGTCTAAAAGAATCATCATCCATAGATAGAGCGCTACGAGTAACCCAGCAATCCCGTACAATCCCATGACTATCCCTTGAGGGATAAAAAGTAACTTGGTGGGGTCAGCAAAGGGTAGCAGATTGACTTTTAGGTAACTTGAAATTCCAGCCAATAAAAAGCCTGTAGCTCCCAAGGAGACTACGGTTGCCCACCAATAGTTACTCAAGCGACGAGAGCCTAAAACCTCTTGACGGAGAACGCGGTTACTTGTGGATGTTGTCGGTGCAGCCATGAAAGAAAACTCTGTGTTCGCCAAAGTTGTTAAGGAAAGTTTTTAAGATCGGACTGATTCAGATTATCTAGCTTCCCAGGGATTTATGCTATTGATTTAGCAATCTCACTGAGATAGAGATTAATGAGAAGTACGTGTCAGATTGTAAAAATTCTGATATTTTCTTATCATAGAGGACACGTGCTAGAACCCTAGGGTTTTACTTTGGGGACAAAAAGCGCCCCATTCCCAAATAACAGTAGCCTGAAACCCGGCATCAGGGCGACAGGTTAGTGGAAATTGACACGCAGGGGAATCAAGCGAGTGTGTCTGTTGAAGACAGAACCCGGCAAACTTCTCCAAAAAAATCCCACTACTGTCTGACGTGGGTCGTGTCAAATAAATAATGTTAATTGCTCAAGTTCAGACGATTTGACGCAATAGTAAGAGGATTTGAAATGACCATTGCAGTCGGACGCGCGCCAAGTTCAAGAGGGTGGTTTGATGCCATTGACGACTGGCTCAAGCGCGATCGCTTCGTATTTGTCGGCTGGTCTGGCCTACTGCTATT
>NZ_JACJTV010000036.1 GCF_014698845.1 Coleofasciculus sp. FACHB-1120
GTCACGAGTGCGTTGCGGCACTGTTTGGGCAACTCGCAACTCGCTCAACATCGAGTCCTCTGCTTCGCTTAAGATAATCCGAATCGGAGCTGGCATAAATAATGGAACACTCCGTTTAGAGAACCTATCCCATCTTATATTTAATTAGTCCCAGCTACTTAGTTCATCTAAACAGCTTATTTCTTCGGTGTCTTTGCTGCCTCAAATGGCGTGTACTTCCCCCCCAAAGCTTCCACAATCGTGCGGGTATTCGCAACCATCATCTTAATGTAAGAATCTCCATCGCTACCAGCAGCACCAATCGAGTCAGAATAGAGTTGGCGCGGGGCTAATTTCACCCTGGATTCCTCGGCTACCGTCTTAATCAACGCTGGGTTAATGGTGGTTTCTGCAAAAATCGCCGGTACAGTTTCCGCCTTCACAGATTCTACTAATCGCTTTACTGTTTGGGCACTGGGTTGTTCTTCCGTACTGATGCCAATCAAAGTACCAGCAACGGGAATGCTGTAGGCACGAGCATAATACTGAAAAGCGTCGTGGCTTGTTACTAATTTGCGCTTATTTTCTGGGATAGTTTTAATTTCCTGGGTAATCCAACTATCTAATTGTTTTAATTCACCTGTTAGCTGCGCCGCATTCTGAGTAAATTTCTCTCTGTCTTCTGGTGATAGCTCAATCAAGGCGTCACGAATGGCACCTACCATTTGAATGACGTTATCCACATCGCCCCAAACATGGGGATCTGGCACCACTTGTCCTTTGCCTTTATCAAGTTGCAAAGACTTTACAACTTCTCCCACCGCTACTTTGCGAATCTCTCCGCTGGTTGCGTTCATCAGCTTAATCAGCCCTGGTTCCAAGTTGTAGCCGTTATACAGAATCAGGTTCGCTTTCTCCAAAGCCTGACTATCTTGGGGCACAGGTTCATAAACGTGGGGATCGGCTCCCGGTTCGAGGATTCCTTGGAGCTGAATTTCGTCTCCCGCTACCTCCGCAGCCAAGTCTTCAATGATGGTGCTGGTAGCAACTACATTCGGTTTACCGTTTGCAATTGGATTCGCACGATTTGAGGAAGGCTGGGTACAGCTGAATAAAGCAAAAGGCAAGAGTATTCCTAAGCAAAGGCTAGAAATCAGAGCTAGAGGATTCCCCGTTTTTGCCTGGGAACCAAGGAAAAAATCACTTTCTTTTGCCTTTCGGTAGAGTCTAGGGGGCTGTACCATCAATTTCACCTATCTTCCAGATTATTTCTCTTTATAGATGTTTTCATATTCTTTTCATTATTAGAGTAGTCTAAAAAGAAAGCAAGATAAAACCACCCTATGAATACTGCTACCTTCTCCCCTGATACCGATTGGGCAAAAATGGTTTGCCATCTGGCAACCGCCCCGCTAGAAGCATCTGCAACGATTAACATCAGCCAGGTGGGTGTGCAGTACCGCACGGTAGAGGCCCTAAGGAATGTCAGTTGTGTGGTGGCACCGGGACGTTTAACGGGGATTATTGGTCCCAATGGTGCTGGAAAGAGTACCTTAATGAAGGCGATGCTGGGGTTGATTCCCGTGACGGGTGGCATGGTGCTGTATGGCGATAGACCTTTGATGGAGCAACGGGAACGGGTAGCCTATGTGCCACAGCGATCGCAAATTGACTGGACTTATCCGGCGACGGTTTGGGATGCGGTAATGATGGGGCGAGTCAAGAAAACTGGCTGGTTTCGTCGCTTCTCAGCGGTGAGCCGACGGGTGGCAGCAGATGCTTTGGATCGGGTGGGAATGAGGGATTACCGCGATCGCCCAATTGGACAACTCTCTGGAGGACAGCAGCAGCGGGTATTTTTAGCGCGGGCATTAGCCCAGGAAGCAGAGGTTTTCTGCTTTGATGAACCGTTTGCCGGGATCGATCAGAAAACCCAAGCGATTATTTTTGACATTTTCCGCGAACTTGCCGACGCTGGGAAAACGGTTCTTGTTGTCAATCACGACTTAGGGGCATCTATCACCCACTTTGATGACTTAATTTTATTAAATACTGAGTTAATTGCCTTCGGTTCGCGCCAAGAGGTGTTGAGCCAGGAAAACCTGTATCGTGCTTATGGTGGACAGGTGATGTTCTTTACAGAGGCAGCTGCGTAGAGGCGGTTTTTACCAATTTATCTGTCCGCCCAGAAATATAGTGAATTGATCCGTCTGAAGTGAGTTTTAAATTAAAGAAATCACTTCTCACTTGTCCCTCTTGATGTTTGTGTCCTTTGTGCCTGGAGCGGTTAGAATCCTCTAAATTTTTATGTTAGAAGCGTTGATTGAGCCGTTGCAGTACGGCTTCATGCAGCGATCGCTAATTATTGCTATTCTTGTCGGCTTGCTGTGTGCTGTTGTCGGCAGCTACCTGATGGTGCAACGACTGGCATTGCTGGGAGATGCCATCAGCCACTCGGTTTTGCCGGGGTTAGCGATTGCATTTATGGTAGGTGCCAATATCTTTGTCGGGGCATTTATTGCCGGGGTTTTGAGTACAATGGCGATCGCTTGGATCAGAACGCGATCGCCTATTAAAGAAGATGCCGCAATGGGTATCGTTTTCTCCGCCTTTTTTGCCCTCGGCGTCACCCTAATTACTACGATCCAAAAAGATAACAAAATCGACCTCAATCACTTCTTATTCGGCAATATCTTGGGTGTTACCATTGAAGAAGTCCGCGACACCGCTATCATTGCCACAATTGTCCTGCTGGTGGTCGTGCTACTGTACAAAGAATTATTGTTTTATACCTTCGATCCGCTGGGAGCGCAGGCAGCTGGATTGCCCACTAACTTGTTAAATTTTGGCTTAATGGTGCTGATTGCCTTAACAATTGTTGCCAGCATGAAAGCCGTGGGTGTCATCCTAGTGTTATCGCTGCTAATTACACCAGGAGCAACCGCCTATCTATTAGTGAAGCAGCTGCATAATGTGATGATAGTCGGGGCGGGGATTGGCATTATTTCCAGCATCAGCGGGATGTACCTCAGTTATTACCAAAATTTGCCTTCCGGCCCAGCAATTGTATTAGTTGCATCTGGATTATTTGTTTTAGCTTTATTATTCAGCCCCAGCTACGGAATATTCACGAATAAACAATCAGATGTTGGGCACCTCTTGCCAGTTTTGCGAGAGTTGAAACAGTTGATGCGATCGCGCTCGTAAGACGTAGAGATATCCAAAACTAGTCAAGATTGTTTGTCCAAAAACTTTTTGGCTGTCTCTACCTGCTCCTGTGCTACCTGGAGGTACTCCTTGACTGCCTTGGTATGTTCTTCTGCTGCCTTAGCGTGTTCCTCTGCGGCTTTCACGAATTCCTCCGTTGAGTTTTCATTATGCTGCTGTGAGACCTGGGCGTGCTGCTGCGATGCCTTGGCGTGCTGCTGGGTGGCTTTTCCGTACTCTTCTATCAACTTTCCATGCTCTTGAGCGCTGTTTCCACGTGCCTTTAGAATCTTTCCTACGTGCTCTATTGACTTCCCATGTTCCTCTGAGAGCTTCGCGTGTTCCTCTGCTGCCTTCGCTTTTTCCTCTGATATGTTATGCATCATGGCTTTATCTTCCTTTTTCTCTACTAACCTGTCTTTTGTACAACCCACTTGTCTCAGGCTAATACTTGCCTATCCTGCTCATCCTCTGGCTTAATGTAGGTTTGCTAAGCAACCCCTGCATATTCGTTGAAGGCACAGTCGTTCGCGATTTTTTCCAAGCAGTTATGAGAGTGCAAAATTGCCTCCTCCCCGATAGCGATCGCGTTCTTGATGAGAGTTGAAAAGTTTGTGTTGTAGAGAGCTAGGAAGCGATCGCTTACAGTTACAAAAAATTCCGAAAATCGCCTTATTATATTTAACTTTATAAGTCAAGATAAATCCGACAAAGTTTATCTACGACCTGTGAGGCGATCCTGTGAAATCCATACTTTGAAAGCGATACTGTAAAAGCAATACGGGAGGGGCATTCACAAAGGATGCCCCTCCCGTATCAAGTAAGCTTAAGAACGAGAATTTAGATGCTCTTCAGTTCGGTTTATGCCTTTGCAGAGCTTGACTTTTCTGGTGTTCCACTACTGTGGTTGTCAGTTTTGCCATTTTTGTGATTGGTATGTCCATTGCCATTTCGCGGCAGAATCACTCCATAACCACCGTGGTTGCGCTCATAAATGACGTTAATCTCACCACTTTCAGCATTGCGGAACATATAGAAGTCATGATCCACCAGTTGCAACTGTTCCAACGCTTCGTCCATCGTCATTGGCGGCATTGCGAAGTACTTGGTACGCACCACTTCTGAGGGGAGTTCCGGGGTGCGAGAACCAATGAGATCCTCTGGCACTGGCTCTTGTTCTACCACGATGCCAGTCTTCATCTGAGTCTGGGTCTTCTTATCCAGACGCTTTTCTTTATATTTCCGGAGTTTGCGGGCAATTTTATCCGCAACTAAGTCAATGCTCGCGTAGAGGCTCTCGCTACTCTCTTCAGCGCGGATTACTGTACCGTTCGCAAAGATAGTCACTTCAGCGGCTTGTTTTGGATTTATCCGGGGATTGCGAGCCACACTAAGATGCACGTCTACTTCGCTCGTCAAACTCTGAAAGTGGCTGACTGCCTTTTCCATTTTTTGATTTACGTACTCACGAATCGCGTCGGTAATTTCAATGTTTTTGCCGTGGATAACAAGCTTCATACCGGATACTCCATGCTGTACCGTTGTGATAATTCAGAAAGCCCACCTAAATTGTGGCTTTCCCAGTAGCGATCGCGTTCCCGTTTTTTGGTGTTAGCAAACGTTGAACGGAGCTAAAACTTTGAGAGAGAGCAATTTTTTCCTGATGTCACACTGTTGCTTGGATGTTCTTGCTTGCATCCCCCTCAGCTAGAGAGGTTGCCAGCTGCACAACCGCGAATAAGCAACTGCCGATGTTCTTGTTTAGCCTTCCTAGGGTTCTATCTAACCTAACCTACGTTCCCCTGCTTGGTTGCGATCGCCAAGTCTATTTTTGGGGTTATTTTGAAGAGGCGTCCTCCCTCAACACTTGAGGTTATAACTTCAAGATTAGCACTTTGTATTCTAGACAACTTATGGCTTTGACTTCTCTTCAGAATCCTTTGCATTTCTTGATTCCAGCAGATTGATTCTACAGAAAATCTAAGTCAAATTACTGTTGATTTTTGCCATGATTTTAAGTAGCTCCAAAGGTTATGCCGGGAATGCCCCTGAGCAACTGCGCCAACTCTGGCTATACAATCGGGGGCAAATTCCCTATTCGGCAGCTTGGGACTGGCAGCGATCGCTGGTTTCCGAACGCATCAACGATCCTAGTCTGGCTGACACCCTGATTTTGCTTGAGCATCCGCCGGTGTACACTCTCGGACAGGGAGCCAGTCTGGAATTTCTTAAATTTGACCCCGCAGCAACCGACTGGGACGTCTTCCGAGTGGAACGAGGGGGTGAGGTGACATACCACTGTCCGGGTCAGCTGGTGGGCTACCCAATTCTGAATCTGCGCTATTACCAGCAAGATTTGCACTGGTACTTGCGGCAGTTAGAAGAGGTATTGATTCGGGTGCTGGATGTTTACGGGTTAAAGGGAGATCGCGTTGTCGGAATGACTGGCGTTTGGCTGGAAGGTTGTAAGGTGGCAGCGATTGGCATTAAGGTCAGCAAGTGGATTACCATGCACGGTTTTGCTTTAAATGTTTGCCCCGACCTCACCGGATTTGAGCGCATTGTCCCCTGCGGCATTGCCGATAAGTCAGTTGGCAGTCTCGCCCAGTTCATTCCCGGAATTGACTTGCACCAGGTGCGCCAAGAAGTGGCGAAAGCCTTTGCGGAAGTTTTCTCCGTTCAGCTAATTGTGCAAAATGGCTAATCGTTTTGCCGAGCGCGTATTGCCGATCGCGAATGGTTCGTTGTGACCCTTTTTCCCTTAGTCTTTATTCACCGTGTTGACCTGCAAAAAACTATCCAAGTCAGCATAGGAGCCTGCATAGGTCACGGTGGGCACTTCATAGCCCTTGAGATTGACGATATATTGCTTAAAACCAGTCTCTTGTTTTGCCAAGGAGATGAGATATTCGTGAGTGGTTTCTCCCACAGCAATATCCAGACCCAGTTGCTTGGTGGCAGATTCTAGACGAAATGCTGCATTCACCGTATCCCCAATCGCGGTGTAATCGGGTCGATCCCCGCTACCCGTGTTCCCAACCATTGCAAAACCCGTATTAATTCCTGCCCCAATTCGTAGCGGAAAGGGCACGGGATATTCATTACTTAAATCCATTGTGATTTTATGGAGGGCGCTGACCGCTTGACAAATGTTCAGCATATCCTCCTCGGTCACTCCTTGGGGGCCATGAAACCAAATCGCCATGACCGCATCGCCAATATATTTATCAACCCAGCTGCCATACTGTCGGATAATATTTCCTGCATGACGGAACCACGTCCCAATCACTGCCGATAATATCTTTTCATCCAGTTGTCGAGTGAGGACTGTGAAGTCACGGATGTCCACGACCATGACTGACATCAGGCGGCGCACGTGCAAAGTCGAGGTCAGCGTATCTTTGTCGCCACTGGGCAATGGCTCATTGTTGCGGTTGGCAGTGGGACAGTGGAACTCTAGATCCGTCTGACCAAAGGTGAGGCGATCGCCATTGCGTAAAGTAACCGGAATACTAACTCGTCTGCCATTGACAAAAGAGCCGTTGCGACTTCCTAAGTCAATTAGGTAGAACTCGCCGGTTTCAGTACACTGCAACATTGCATGGTTGCGAGAAATCCAACGATCCGGCAACACAAAATTGTTATCGTCACTGCGACCAACTGTCCAGCAGTTACTACTCACCAGGGGGAGATAGCGATTGCCGGACTCGGTACGAAGGAGTAAGTAAGGAGTGGGTCGCAAAGTCACCACAGGTTAGAGAAGCGACGACGCATCGTATGGAGTGGTTAAATTTTAGCTTTCTTCTGGAGCTTGATTAGTAATTTGGGAACCTTAGTGGCTAGCTGTCCCTTCCCGAATAAATTTTTCAGGGGAGACTTTCAGATATTTTTAAGCCATAGTAGCAGCCAGCCAAAACAGACCGTCTACCAAGATGGTACTCAAAACGGCTCCACCAAACGCCCACCAATGCAGCTGGCGCGATCGCAATGGTACCAGACCAACACCGAGTAGGACTCCGAGAAGCACCATTGCCCAACTTGTTCCCCAAAGGGTACTGACTTGAGCGATGGCACTTTGAAAAACCAATGATGCCTCGCTTGGTGCAACTTGCATGACGGCTCGCCAGTGTGGAATCAAACCAGTTAAGTAGAAGTATATATCTGTTACTGCCGTGCCAAACAGGGAGCCAAGATAAAATAGGTTGCCGACTAGACCCCAACGGCGGCTCAAACACCATAAGGCAAACGGTAAACCGATGGCTTCCACCGGCAAGTGGATCGTGGGTTCCCAACGCAGCCAGCCCCAATAAATCGACCCTGCCAACCAACTCCAGCTAAATCCCAGCAGTAAATCTCCCCATACATGAGTCGCAGGACGCCGTCTGAGAACCACACTCAGCCAAACCCATCCCGCTGTCATTAATAAACTCAGTTCTGGCAGCAGCCGCACTAAAGGGGCTTGCACAAATACTGGTACTGACACCAGAAAGGACGCAGCTGCGAAAACGAACCAAGCTTGACGGGTGCCAATTCCCCAATCAAAAAGCCCGAACAGAGTTTTACTTGGCTCGGGGAGATTACCAGGGACAGAAGAAGATGAGTGAGAAAACCAGGTATCGTTAAACAAGATTTTGTTAATATTCTTTACTTTAGTTTACATCTTTTACGATATCACAAGAAAAATGCCCTAGGGGGGGATATGGCAATCTTAGCTGAGTTTTATTGAGCAATACAAGTGGCTTTTCGGAGTAGGTTGGCAGAAAATGAATGGGAAGTTGAGAGAAACTCGGCGCTGAGAGTCGGAGATTTTCTAAAAAATGCCCGTCTTCTGTAATGTCTGTGTTATGTGTAGTGGCGCAAGATGCCTCTGCCGGTGACTCGCAAACAAGAAAGGCTGACTTGTCTGGAATGCTGCTAATTAGAGGATTTCATGGCTGTATCAAAACGTAAAAAATTGGCGATTCTCGGTGTCGGTGCTGCCAGCGCTGCGTTGACCTTTCCTTTAGAAACGATGGTAAGGGCGCAAGACGTGG
This sequence comes from Coleofasciculus sp. FACHB-1120, assembly GCF_014698845.1. Taxonomy (NCBI): domain Bacteria; kingdom Bacillati; phylum Cyanobacteriota; class Cyanophyceae; order Coleofasciculales; family Coleofasciculaceae; genus Coleofasciculus; species Coleofasciculus sp. FACHB-1120. Next base: position 8,220 of record NZ_JACJTV010000036.1, read on the forward strand.
CACCCGTCGCCGCAACCACACCCCAGATGAATATCTTTCAAGCGGTGATTCTGGGTATGGTGCAAGGGTTGACTGAGTTTCTGCCCATTAGTAGTACGGCGCATTTGAAGGTGGTGCCGGTGATGCTGGGATGGGGCGATCCAGGAGTCGCCTTTACCGCCGTGATTCAGCTAGGCAGTATTGCCGCAGTGCTGTGGTATTTCTGGGGGGATTTGCGTCAAATCACAACGGGTGCTTTCAAAGCGATCGCTCACAAAAATTACGAATCAAACGACTTCCGCATGGCACTGGGGATCGTTTTGGGAACGTTACCCATCCTCTTTTTTGGACTGCTGATCAAAAAGTTTATTCCCAACTTTGACAACTCCCCGTTGCGGAGTATGACAGCGATCGCGATTGCCTCTATTTTCATGGCTTTATTGTTGGGCATTGCAGAGCGCATTGGGAATAAAAAGCGGAACTTTGAGCAATTAACACTTCAAGATGGCATTTTGATGGGCTTGGCGCAGGCTTTGGCGCTGATTCCTGGTGTTTCTCGCTCCGGCTCCACCCTCACTGCTGGACTATTTATGAATTTAGAACGGGCAACCGCTGCCCGCTTTTCTTTTTTATTGGGAATCCCAGCAATTACTCTGGCGGGGTTAGTGGAATTAAAAGGCGTTGTAGAAACAGGATTAGGAGATGGTGGACTGCTGCCTTTGCTGGTGGGAGTCATCTCAGCGGGAGTATTTTCCTATCTCTCGATCGCGTGGCTGCTGCGCTTCCTGCAAACCCAGGATACCTGGGTATTTATTTGGTATCGGTTAGCATTTGGAATAGCTATCTTGGGCGCAATTTTCGGCAAACTAATCCCGAATATCTAATTACTTTTTCCTCGACTCCCTCTGTGCCTGAAGCGGTTCGTTTTCTCTTAGTTTTATGAGCGAGATTTCTATTCGTCCAGCCTTAATTACCCAGGTTCTCCCCGACTCCATTGCTGCCGAAGTTGGTTTTGAACCAGGAGACGCAATTGTTTCCATCAACGGGATGCGCCCCCGCGACCTTATTGACTACCAGTTCTTGTGTGCGGATGAAGTACTGGAACTGGAAGTTTTAGATACTGCTGGGAAAAGCCACTCGGTGGAAATTGAGAAAGACTACGACGATGACTTGGGTTTGGAATTTGAAACTGCCCTATTTGATGGCTTAATTCAGTGCAATAACCGCTGTCCTTTTTGCTTCATCGACCAACAGCCACCCGGTAAAAGGCGATCGCTTTATCTCAAAGATGACGACTACCGTCTCAGCTTTCTCTATGGCTCATACTTAACTCTGACCAATCTCACCCAACGGGAATGGGACAGGATTGAGCAGATGCGCCTATCCCCCCTCTACGTCTCCATCCACGCTACCGAACCAGAAGTCCGCAGCCGCCTGCTAAAAAATCCCCGCGCTGGTGAGATTTTGCAGCAACTGCGGTGGTTTCAAGAACGGCGTCTGCAAATCCATGCTCAGGTTGTTCTTTGTCCTGGCATTAACGATGGCGATCGCCTAGATACCACCCTGGGGGATTTAGCCTCTTTTCATCAGGGAGATATCTCGGCGGTAGCCTCCGTGGCAGTGGTTCCGGTCGGTTTGACACGCTTCCGTCCAACCGAAGACGAACTAACCCCCGTGACCCCCCAGAAAGCCACTGAAGTGATTTTGCAAGTCCAGGCACTCCAGGGAAAATTCCGCAGCCAATTGGGATCTACTTTTGCCTGGTTAGCCGACGAGTGGTTTTTAATTGCTGGGCAAGAATTACCGCCAGAATCAGACTACGAAGATTATCCTCAAATTGCCAATGGAGTCGGTTCGATTCGCCAATTTCTTAAGGAATTTCAGCAGGTTGCCGAGAAAAAATTGCCGCGACGTTTAGAAACACCCCGGAAATTCACTTGGGTGGTGGGGAATGCAGTGGAAAAAGCCTTTGAGCCGATCGTACAACACCTGAATAAAGTGGAAGGACTGCAAGTAAATCTGGCGGCATTGCGTAGCGAATACTGGGGACAAGAGATTAGCGTTACGGGCTTGTTAACGGGTCAAGATTTGCTGAAATTAAAGGGAAGAGATTTAGGCGATCGCATTCTCCTCCCCTCAGTCATGCTAAAACATGGCGATTCTTGCTTCCTGGATGACATGACGGTGGAACAACTCGCCACCGATTTGGGTACACCCATCTTGCCCATCAACGGCATCGAAGAACTCATCGACGCCTGCATTCACCCTTAATCCGTCAAGCCTTTAGCAACTGAAGTGACGATAGCGGGCTGAGGCAGCATTTTCTCATACAAATCGAGCAAAAGCCTTTCCTTGAGATCCCAATCGAAGACTTCCTTCACCCGTTTTTGTCCCGCTTGTCCCATTCGCAGCCGTAATGCTGGATCTTCCGCTAAACGAGTCATCGCAGTAGCTAAGTCGCGTGCGACTTGTTCGGGATCTATCGCCGCCACTTTAATCCCAGTTTCCTCCGTTACCTGTACCGCTGGCCCTCCCAAATCCAAGCAAATGACTGGACGCCCCGCCGCCATCATTTCCGCACAGACAAACCCCCCAGATTCGTGCAGGCTGGGGTGAACGAGGACGTGGCAATGCCCGATTTTAGATAGGGTTTCCTGGCGCGGTAAAGCGCCCCAGAAGCGAACTTTATCCGCCACTCCCAGTGAGTGAGCGATCGCTTCCAATTGTTCCCGTTCCCGTCCATCTCCCACAATCCAGTATTCTGCTTTGGGAATTTGAGCCAAAGCAAAAGCGCGAATCCCCAGATGGACTCCTTTCCAGTGGATAAGGCGACCCACGGTAATAAACCGTATTGGACTATCATCAGGCACAGTATGGTGGGCTAATTGATTAATTTCCTCCTTAGATAAACCCACTTGGGAAGCGATTTGGACATTTTTTACTCCAAGCGATCGCAATCGTTCTGCTGTCTCCTCAGTGGTTGCTAATCCCACACAACTTCGCTTTGCCGTCAGTCGTACAAACGGATCTTGCTCACCCAGCGATTGAGCGAAGTTTCGCAGCAATTCGTAAACCTTGCCACGCTGACTAAAATCTTTCCAAAAAGCTGTTGGAGCCGATTCAGCGCCTCCGACAGGTCCCCAAATGAAGGGAACTGGCAATAGTGCTAAAAAGCTAGGAGACCAGTGTTTCACATAAGTGACATGACGCACCAAGTCAAAGTCAATCTCCCGATGCAGCCGCCTTGCCAGAAAATAAGCTTGTATTTGCCAAAGGTAGTAATGAAGTTGCACCAACCCTTGCTTATTCCGCCAATCTTCTGTCCAATTAAACGGATCGAAATAAACAAAGTGTAAGTTGGGAACCGGATGACGATCTAGCTCGGCTTCAATTGCGGCACGATAACCAATACGAGTTAACACCCAAACTTCGTGATGATTCGCTACTTGCCGAACCGTATTCCAGCCTACCCCTTCCTCAGAGCCACACCCAGGTTCGCAAGCGTATGCAGATAGAAGGATTTTCATAGGCTTTTTACCTCTTATAACATTAGCAACTTTCCCTATCTATAGTTCCCAACCACTTTCAAAACTACCCACTTTGACAAAATTATTTTCTGGTTTCCAGGCTATGCTAGGGAACGCAATTTCAGAAGCTCCGCCTCAATTCAATATCCTTGGACGTTTATTTAACTTTTTTATGCAGATAGAAGGATTTTCATAGGCTTCTTACCTCTTATAAAATTAGCAATTTTCCCTATCTATAGTTCCCACCCACCTTCAAAATTACCCACTTTCACAAAATTATTTTCTGGTTTCCAGGCTATGCTGGGGAACGCAATTTCAGAAGCTCCGCCTCAATTCAATATCCTTGGACGTTTATTTAACTTTTTTGTAAAACATTCATTGCTACTTCTGCCATTGATTTTGCTGCTGCCTCTGGAGTGTGCTGGTCTATCAATTGCTTTGATTTTTGTCCCATTGAAGCAACAAGATTTGGATTATCTATAAAACGGACCATTCCTTCAGCAATTTCCTCTGGGTTTTGCGGATCGAACAAATACCCATTCTCTCCTTCTATCACCATTTCATAAGCGCCTGCGCCTTTAGAACACAATATGGGTTTGCCAAATACCATTGCCTCCAGCACCACCATTCCCCAGACATCTTCAAAGGTAGGAAAAATAAAGACATCAGCATTCTGAAAATATGCCCCTAGTTGTCCGTAATCCACCCATCCTGTCCAGGTAAAAAGCTCTGTTAAATTGTTGTCTTTAACAAAAGCTTCAAGCTCTTCGCGTTGCGCTCCATCCCCAATAATTAGCAGTGAATAATCAGAATATCCCTGACTTTGAAGAAGCGAGCATGCCTCCAAAAGCGCCTTTATCCCTTTTCTAGAAATTACTTGCCCGACAAATAGAAAAACCGGACGTTTTAAATTTAATTCACTTGGTTTAGCAGCTTCAAGTTGTTCCCGCAAAGCTTGGGGTTCAGGCACCAGATAAGTTTTAGTAAAAATTTTTCTTTTGTCAGCTCCAATTACCTTATGAAGATACTTTTTGCCATCATTGCTATTAGCAATAAAAGCATCTGTGAACTTAACCATTAAACGACGCGAAAAGGTACGAAGTTTAGAATCTTCAAAGTTTGTATTTGGTGAACTACCATCATAAATAATTACAACTTTCCAACCTCCCAAAGGTTTGAAAAGCAGTGCTAAAACAGTCCACATAGAGAAAGCACTGGCGAAGACAACATGAGGCTTAAACTTAAGTAACTCATTCACAATCTTCGGTGAAGCTACCATAAAACCGCGACCATAGCCACCCGATACTTGAGTTGCTTCTACGAATTTAAATTTTCCTACAAGTTTAACCGCAGAAGCTCCAAGAGCGTCAGCATCGAATTTTGGCCAAAGACAGCCAGTATAAAAAATTGTATGTTTACATATTTTCGTAAGTTCGTACAAGACAGGTCGCCAATAAGAGCCAAATTCGACTGAGGGAATCACAATTGCAATGCGGAGATCATCCATCTTTAATTTCTTGTTTTCAGAATTTCTAACTTTCATGTTCCCATCTGCCCCCGCTTGCTAAAGCTTGAAAAAATCAATTTTCTATACGGCAGTAACCAATAAATAGGCCATAAAAGCCCAGCATGGCGCTGAGCAAATAACTTCCGTTCTTGAAATGTGAAATTTTTAGGTTGTTCTGCCTTTTGCCATCGTTCGCGAATCGGCAAATTAGAATCCATCCAATTCGCGTACAGAGGGTTTCCGGAACAGGTTCCGATGTAGCCTGGAGCTAGCCAAACTGTATATCCTTTTCGTCTCGCGCGTAACCCATAATCAAAGTCTCCCGCATAATGTTTAAAGTCAGGATCTAAGTTTCCAATGGCTTGGAATATTTCTTTAGGAATCAATACACAATTTCCATGCATGGTGTCACATCGTATAGCTTTTTCACCCGGTTCTAGCCAGCGAAATTTGAAGGGGTGCCACCACGTACTTCTCACGACACCGCCATAAGAAACCGTATTCGTCTCCGGATCGCAAGTCGCCCCTGTTACAATGACTGCTGCATTTCCTTGCGAGGCTAAAAGATGAGAGGTTGTCAGAAAATTACTTAAAGCGTCTGGGTAAATTAGCGTGTCATCATTCAGCCAGAGATGGTAATCATGAGGATGCTTTATGGCTTCAGAAAATGCCAGCCGCATTCCTCCATTCCAAAATAAATTTCCATCTCCCTGGATAATCTTTACTTGAGGATAGTTTTGGTTGACGGCTGCTGCTGTACCGTCAGTGCTGCCATCATCTACAAGATATACCCAAAGCTTAACGCCAGTTGGAAGTACCTGCTTAAAAAGTGCCTCTAGACTTGCTAAGGTTTTTTGCTTTCGGTTATAGCAAGTGATAAGGACGGCTATGCTAGTATTTTCCATCAACCCCTCAAATTATTAAAATGAATGTTAGTTATCATAATAGCTATATTATTCCTAAACTTGGGAATACTAAGATTGGAAGCATGAACAAGTTAGCAAAGTAATTATTTTTTAGCTAACCTATATTCTACAATTTAAGAAGCCCCAGACTTACCTTTTTATAAATTGAAGAATGTTTTCAAGGTTCTTGCTATTAATTTTTATTAAGCTAAATTAAAGATGCTTAATTCACTTTCTGAAATCAACAATATGTCTGCGGCAATGAAATTAAATTTAGGCTCTTTCGACAGAATCTTTTCAGGCTGGATCAATACAGATATTACTCCTCATATCTGGGTTTCAAAAATCCCCTTTTTACCTGATGTCATGTATAGAGTGGGGAAGCTCGATCAAGAAAGATATGAGGAACACCAAAAAGGAATTTTTCGTCAGCTTACATATCTGGATCTGACTAAAAAATTTCCCTGGTCTGATAATAGTGTCGATGCAGCATATACTTCTCATGTACTTGAGCATTTATACCTTGAAGGTGCTTTGAATTGTATCTCTGAAGTTTATCGAGTTCTGAAGCCAGGTGGAATATTCCGGGTTGCAGTTCCAGACCTCGATCAATTGATAAAGAGCTACGATCCTAGCTGTCCAGAAGTATTTCTGACAGAATTTTTAGAAGCAACGCAGACATTAGAAAAGAATCGCCACCACTGGCACTATAACGAAAACTCGTTGCGAAAAATCCTCTTAGATACTGGCTTTCGGGAAGTGGTGAGATGTGACTATCGAGACAGTCAAATAGCAGGTATTTCAGAACGAGAAGAACGTCCAGAATCCCTATTTATGGAATGTATTAAATAAAATTAAAGACTGTAGGGTGGGCAATGCTCACCCGAAAATTTTATATTTATGGAACATAAGTAGAGGGAAACAAAGGGATAAGATGATAAAGCCCCGTATAAGTCTGAAACCCCGTATTTAACCCTACGTAGTAAGAAGGAACAATAATATTTATGAGGGCAATATAAAACAAGATACGATGCCCCGGAAAAGCTTTTTCTTCCCGTATTAAGATAGCAAAAGCAATTAACATTCCCAAGAAGCCATAGCCGACATTTCTACTAGTATCCACAATCAAAAACATTGTAGAAATAGGGAATGCAATGATACTAGCGATCGCGCCTACCAAAAGTGCCTCGCCCTGACACCAAAGTATCCACAAAATATACAAAATAATAATCCACAATAGCTTGTAGGAGAAGAAAAAGCCTGCTAACCCCAACATTGGGTTTTCAGCTAAATACTGCAATGCCGTCTTATTCTCCAGGATCAAATGTGCCTTTACTGGGCTATCCAGAGAAAATCCACTACCAGCAAACCAAATAAAACAATAAATAGGGACTAAAGATAAAGCGGTTAATACTTCTCGCCTGGGAAAACAGAAAATAACGATTGGGATGAAGACAAAAGCACTGGCTTCATGCGTGGCTAAAGCAAAAGCAAGGGTTGCGAGTCTTCCCTGTCGAGTCATAGGGATACAAGCTGGAAGTAATAGCAGACTAAAAAATAGCTGATCGACATAGCCCGGAAATTGACAATTAAAGATTAAATAACTACTGGTTGCAATTGAAAGGTAATATAAACCAAGTTTTTGATAATTTATTGATTTGGATTCAATTTCTTGTTGCCCCTCATCAGGCTCCTTTGAAGCAAAGATTTTGGACTCGATAAAGGTTAAAGTCAAGAAGATTAAAAGATAGGTACAAGCCAGAGAAAAAATGTAATACAGGAACGGTCCACTCATGTGGATAAAGTTAGCGATCGCTAGCATAAACAAGCGTCGATAATACCAGTCAGCATTTTGACTAAAAGGCTCTAAACTCCTAATGGCATACTCTAAACCCATCACCCCTGGACCTAAAGGATAGCGAAAAGGGACGATGAGTAAAGATATAATTGCGAAGATGGCTAAGGACGCGATCGCTCTTCTTTTAAACCTAGACTGAAATAGTGAATGGCGCGACTTAATAACCGATATTAAAATTGGGTATCCAATAACTAAAGTTGCGATAAAAAAGAGAAATCCCTTGATAGGGATTATGCCGTAATTAGTAGTAATCTCAGCTAGTTGCTGCGGAGCAGTTTTGGCTAGGATTTCTGGAGAAATTACCCCTTGGGTGAAACGACTTTCGATTGCTTGAACAGTTGTAGAAACCCAATCTTGAGGCAGGCGATTGAAAATTGCTTGAAACGCCATGATTATTCTATTTTTCGGCGCATTCGCTACTGCATACAAAGTAGCTACCGCTATCCAGAAAAAGGTTGGAGGAATAACATTCTTTTCTTTGAGCGTATCAAAGAGTACGTAATGTAAGTATTTCTCTGAGCGTTTCAACATCTAAAAAATCCTTAGATAAAATTTTGTAAGTTATACAACACTGCGTGCTATCTCTAAAAAATGCCTACCGTATCCTTTGATTTTTTCAACATTATCCTGTTTAGCTAAACTTTCTTTTTCTACATCTGGTCCTGGTCTTAATCTAGTGAAACTTTTATCAATCAGTGCTGCTAGTTGTTCCGCATTACTACGCTCAAAAAAGTAAGAATCAGGAGGATTCTGCTCCAGGTGAACAGGAAAGTCAGAAAGAAACATGGGTTTACCAAGAGAACGTGCGTCCTCTACAACCGTACTCCAACCTTCAAATAAAGAAGGCTGAATTACAGCTAAAGACCTCCTCATGAGCTGAATTTGGTCTACACGAGGAATTAATCCTAAAAGACGTACTTGTTCGCTAATTCCTAATTCCTCAATTCTTGTTAAGAGGTAATTGTAATAATCAGGATTACGATAATCAGTAGCACTTCCAGTACAAACAACGGTAGGTGTAAGCCCCTGTTGTTTCAGTAGCCCCAAAGATTCAATTACCACAGCATGATCTTTATGTTTCCAAAATTGATTGCTGACCAGAAAAAATTTATCTGGAAGTTTATACTTTGCTTGCGTTAGTTTGGGGTCTAACTCAAACCATTCAGGTGCGGGACAGCTTACAAAGTTCATTACAACGCTTCGAGAAGCTGCTTCTGGATAAAGATATTTAAAGTCTTCTTGTGCCATATTGCTACTGAGGACAATAATAGGAGCAGCGTGAGCAATTTGTTGCTGATCTCGATTACGTTGAGCGATTTCTTCCGGAGAGAAAAGGTGGGGTAAGTGATAGTGTTGAAAGTCAGGAATCCAACCTCCCCACTGATAAGGTGAGCGGGTTCCTGCTATCGCCGGGTAAAGAAAATTTATTTTTTGAGGATTCAGTAGTTCCAGAGGAATGAAAGAGATACGCTCAGCTAAAAAATTACACATTTTTAGATAGGCACGCTGCCACTTGGAAGTCGCATAAATTTGGTTAACGTAACAGCGGGCTGGTTCTATCAAACTTATATCTTTATCGTGAACGGCTATTGTTAGATTGATATTCGCTTTTTCTGTTTCCGGTAAAGTAGCGATCGCACGAGCTAAATTCTGAATATATAGCACGCCCCCTAGCCAGCCAGAGCCACCCACCATGTTGAGGCAAATATGTAGATTTTTTACCATCCTAAAATCTCAGCTCGACACCATTGAACATAGACGTTTACACCCCTTTCTATCGTTACTTCAGGGGTAAATCCAATTTTGGCAAGTTTGCTCATATCGGCTTGCCAGTTTATCGGAGTTCCGGCAGGAGTACTACTATCAAATTCAACCGGAATATCTTCTCCTAGTTTGGCTAATACTAATGCTGCTAATTCTTTGATTGTTGTTTCGACACCATTCGCAAGGTTATAAACCTCGGCTTCAAAATTAGCTTTTTCAGCAAGAACATGAAGTGCCTTTGCTACGTCTCTACCATGAATAAAATCACGGCTTTCGTTGCCAGTGCCTCGTAACTTTAGCGCGGGGTGTGTCAAAGCTTTTTGACACATATCCCAAAGAACTTGTCGCCTTAGTCCTGGGCCATAACCCGAAAAAATGCGTACTATAGCAGTGGGTAAGTTATAAACTTGGAAAAACTCAGCGCAAAGTTGCTCAGACATCAGCTTATGGAAGCCATAGGGGGAAATTGGCTTCAAGTTTTGGTTTTCCTGAATGGGTAAGGTTTCAGGATTTCCATAGACAGCAGCACTAGAAAGATAAATTAAACGACATTTCGGAACATAAAGACGTAATGTATCTAAAAGGTTGAAAGTGACGGCAACACTGTTGCTAAAATCTGCTGATGGATCGCCAATTGAAAGCTCTACTGAGGCTCTTCCAGCGCAGTGGATACAAATTTCCGGTTGCAACTCTTGAACGATTTTTGCTAGATCGGCAGAAGGCAAATTTAATTGTTCATAGCGAAACAAATCTTGTCTAGGCGCATTCTCTGGAGGACGATTTCCTAGCCCAACAACACTCCATCCAGTTTCTGTAAACTGACGAGCAACATATCGCCCGATAAACCCTGTTACACCTGTAATTAGAACAGTTTTCATGGAGATTTTTTTGATTCTTTTCGTATAATTATCTATTGATTTCTCTACTTTTTCAGTCCAAATCTCCAAACAATTTGCTAACAGCGATTGTTGGCATTCTAGTAGCAGGAAAATCTTTTTTTAAGATTGCTAAATATTCATCTTCACCAGGAAGATATTGATCGCCATCTTCAGAATAATCTTTAGCTCTTACCCACTCTTGCGATCGCATATCAAATCTTTTAACGATTCGACATGGATTTCCTACTACCACGCTGAAGGGAGGAATATCAGAATTTACTACTGTGGAAGCTCCAATGATTGAGCCGTATCCTATTTTCACCCCTTTCAAAATAGTTACGTCTACACCTAGCCAGCAATTTGTGCCAATTTCTATTACTGAATCAGTAGTTGTTGAAGCAGTATGATAGGGGATAAAGGGAGAAGTATAATCGTGACCACTTCCTAACAGTTTACAGTCATTGCCAATTAAGCTATAGTCACCGACTTTTATCAAAGCTCCAGCGCTATAAAAGTTTCTCCGACCTACAAAACAGTTATCACCAATAATGACAGAGATTTTGTCTTTTTCTCGTTTGTTAATTACAATTACTGTTTCTGCACCAATGACTGAATTTTTACCAACTTTTACGTTACCCCATCCTAGTACGTGAACCGATGGATCGATATAAGAGTTTTTACCTACATTCTGCCTTCTAGTAAAATAGGCTCTTAAATTACCTCCTAACCATTTAATTCTGTCTATTTGAGCATCTGTTAATTTAGATACTATAAATCGCTTCATTAATTTTTACCCGCGATCGCTCATTAATTCTTTGTGATTTAATATCTTCTGCTCACCTTCAGGAACCTTGCCAATAATTCGAGCTGGATTTCCCGCAACAATCGTCCAAGCAGGAACATCTTTAGTAACGACTGACCCTGCACCGATAATCGAGCATTTCCCAATTGTTACTCCTCTCAAAATAATAGAGTTACAAGCAATCCAAACATCCTCTTCAATAATGACGGGTTTTCCATTTAAGTTTAAATCTTTAGGAAAACCTTTGTGGATAATGTGAACAAATTGCTGATGACGCGCTACTGGATCGATTGGATGAGTTTGATTATCGAATATATTAACATTATGAGCAATAATTGTTCTATCTTTGATTTCAATTAAAGTGTCTGACCAAATCCTAGAACCTTGGGCTAAATAACAGAAATTTCCTACTTTTATTTTTCCTCCTGGGAAAGTCATTAATTGACCTTCGATATGAGTATTATCGCCCAAAACAATACTATCCCTATCATAATTATGACTTACCAGAGAACTATGATTTAAAACACTTGAGTGATTACCAATTACACATTTTTTATTGACTAAAGCAGCATTAATCTTAGATTTTATTTTTAAGAAGGGGTTCATCTAGCAATTACTCCTTAAGCAAAACTTTTTTGGAATTTATTTTTAACTTTAGTTAAAAGGCTTCTATTATCGAAAAACTTTTCTTGAAACAAGGTGTCTGCTTCTACATCTCGAATCATAAAGGGAGGATGCTTTAAAGGAAAAGCAATTTCTTGCGTTTTCATTTTACCTAATGGATTTTCTGTAGAAAAAGTGTGAGTTGCATTAGCTCCAAAACCAATATTCGTAATTAAATTAACTTCAGGCACTATTTTTAATCCATGTTGAAGCCAACAAGCTAACAGCCATTGATAATCCCAACAGGATCTATTTTGCTCTTGGTAAGCATTTTGAAATATTTTTTGCCAAAATACATAATATTTCGGTACTCTTAAGTAATTTTCCAGGAACCGACTCTCTAAAATTTCAGGCCATTGCTTAATGTCATAATCAAAATATTTCCAGGCTCTACGCCAGGATGCCCAACCCCAATTTCCACCAAAACAAGAAAAGTAATAACTTTGCTCAGGTGATTTCCGTTCGCCTAAAAGATTGGTTCCCGCAATACTCATTACTCTTTCATCATCGCGATATCTTTCTAATAACTCCTCGCAAAACTGAAAAAAAGTTGGATGAGGTAAACAATCATCCTCGAAAAGGATGGCTTCTTCTACTTGTTCAAATACCCAATCAATACCCGTGGCTGGACGTAAACCACAGCCTAAGTTGATCTCAGAATAATTTTTTAGAACTTCGCACTCCCAATCTACAGTGTCAATAATTGCACGAGCAGCAGCACACTTTTCCGCTTCACCTGGCTTATCAGGACGAGGGCCATCAGCGACTACTAAAAGCTTCGGTGGTTTTGCCTGACGAATTGCCTCAAAAACCTTGGCTGTAGTCTCAGGCCGTTTAAAGATTAGCAGAGCAACGGGAGTTTTCATGTCATTTATCAGCGGTCATATTCTGTTTATATTCGGAGTAATATAGGAGCATACTGGAAGCGATCGCTCCTATTTCATCTAAAGGAGTTTGAAGCGAAACATAGCGATATCGAAAAGCAGCCAATCGAGGATCTGTCTCTTGATAGAGGATATCTTGCGCCAAGTTTCCCCAGCGATCCTCTGGCATCAGATCGAGAGTCATGCCAGCATGACCAGAAGGTAGCAGCATATTGGAGCCATGTATACCAATGACCAAGCGGCTTTGGGAATAAACTTGACACATCTGATTCTCAGTGTCTGAATTAAACTTGTTTACCCGCAAATCTTCGATCCAGCCGGGAAACTGAGTTTTCCTTCCCAAACCAGCGATCACAAACTTTGCTAAAGGAACTCTAGAGCGAATCTTTAAAAATAGTTTTTGCACCCGTTCATTCTGAAGCTTGAGGGCAATATCAACCCTCTTGAATTTCCTCAAGGTTTTGAAGAGAAGCGGATTACACCAGATCCGATCGTCGCGCCAAATAAAGGTTATTTGATTTGGCTCTTTATTAAAGTTATGGCTGGGAACCCGCGTAAATTTACTAATATCAAACTGATTCGGATGAGAATACGCCTTACTTACGCGAATTTCATCAAAACGCTTAGATTCCTCAGAAATAAATTGGTCAAACTTCGGATAGTAGCATTGCCCCTGCCGTAAAGGAATATTCACCGTCCAAATTTCTGCGACGCCCTCTGGAACCATCCATCTCAAGAACTTGGGTACGATGACAATTAAGCCCCAGTCTGAGTAATTATCCAAATGTCTTTGGACATTAAGCAGCTTTAACAAACTATGCCCATACAGATAATCAATACAATTTAAGATGATGACACGTTGATGCTGCTTAAAAACCTCCTTAGATATTGCAATCTCTTCAGATTGGGGATTTTGCAGAGAGTAAAGAAGTTTCTCACCTAACCAATATCTACAAGATTCATTTCCAAAAACCTCGCCTTTCGCTAAATCAATTTGATAAGGAAAGGCGACAGCATGACCAACTTCTAAATCCTCAATAATTTCTGTATTACAGGAGTCGCACTTGGATTTTACGCAAATATGCATTCCCTGCCAAAGAATACCCTGAGGCTTAAGCAGTGTCCCGCTGTGGGGACAGGTGGATTGGTGCTGAATGCTTGGCTTTATTTCAATCATCGCACAATTCCTTTAATTCTTGTAGCAGCCTTATATAAATTACAAGAACGTAAAATAAACTTACCAATTGGCTTTAGATCAGGAATTATAAAATTGAGAAGTACAGTCACGATGAAATAAGTAATCAACGTTGCTATTGTGGCTCCAAGCGCTCCATATTTAGGAATTAAATATAAATTTAAAATTATATTCACGACTGCCCCGACAAATGTTAAAAGCAATTCATTTTTGGCTTTTCCTTCAATCATAATGAACGCATTTCTAGCAAGACCAAAACCGCTACCAAACTGTGACCAAACATAGATTGATAGTATTATTGCTGAAGCTGCATACTTATCTCCGTACAAGAAATGAACGATGTAAGTGGAAAGCAGTGAAACTGGAATTGCTATTATCAACCACAAAATTAAGGTTAAATCAAAGTAAGCCTGAAATTTTTTTAAATATTCAATTTCCCCTTGAGCCTTCGCCTCAGCGAGTTTTGGAAAAAAAGATATTTGCATGATAGAGGGAATAAAATCAAATATCTGCGATATCTTAACAGCAGCGGCATAAATGCCTAATTCATATTGGGGATCGAATTTAAGGTCTTGAGCAGAGAAGGAACCCAGCATGACCTGATCGATGGTGGAGTAAATATAAATGGCGATTCCTGACACAATCAGGGGCCAGCTTTCTTTGATTAAGTTTTTCGCCTGAGGCAGACTGCTACGCCATGCTTTTATATCCTGGCCACTCGTCTGATAAATTATTACCAATCCCACAGCAGCTAAGGCAAGCTCTCCACATCTTGCCCAGGCGAATGCAATTAGAGGAGCTTTAATTTGAATTAAGACAATTCTGACAGCACAGACAAGCAAATAAGCGCAATTTTTAACAACAACTGTATATTTGGATTGAACTTGTGAACGGAACCAAAGATCGATCGTCTCGAAAGCCTGAAAAATGGTTCCAGCAGCAATAATTCCTACCAACCAAGAGGTTAAAGTGTCTTGGGGTTGTAGGAAGGAAATTGCGCCAACCGCTAATGAAGTTGTTACAACACCGCCAATAAGTTTTAGGGCAAGAGAAGTCCCAAGTGTTTCATTCTTGGTAATTGGATCGCGCACAATGTCGCGTACTACGATGCTATCTAGCCCCAGATTGGCAATCGGCCCTAACAGCGCTACAAATGCGATCGCGTAATTAAATAAACCAAACTGTTCCGGCCCTAGATAGCGAGCCACCCATATCCCTACAATTAGGCTTAAGCCCATTTGGAGGATTTTGTCAGCGAACAGCCACGCGATGTTGCTGAACACCTTGCGTAGACCTGGGCTAAGCTTTTGATTGACCAGACTCAGCTTGTCTAACATTAGAATTGGGCAATTTATGAAGGAATAAAGATAGGGTTTGAGAACTGAGTCGTCCTACAAAACCCTATTTGTTGTTGAGGTGAACAGAACGGAATCGATTATTTACCTTTAGCACCTTGCAAGACTTTTCTCACAAATTTTGCGGTTCGCATTAGTTTCGGTTGCTCCCACAAATACTGCAATAAATCTGTTTTCAGTTTTGCTGCTGCTGAATAATTTTTGTACATTGCAGGAATCAAACGATACTTCATTCCTTTGTACGTGGCATAATCTACAGCAGTCGGAGATTCTGCATTGCGGCTACCGAATTCATATATGGCTGGTAAATAATGAGCCGTGAGAGATTTGCGAGAATATTGGGGATTGAGTGTTTCCAAGGAACCGTGAATCGTTCTAGAGTTCCAGAATAAGACATCCCCTTTTTTCAAGGCAGGAGCTTGAATATTACTCTTATGAACATTGATATACTCCTTCAACTTTTCCAAGTAAAACCGATTAGATAGTTTTTCATCATCTGTTAACTCAAAGTCAACGAGATGGGATGTTGGTAAAACATAAAATCGACCAGCTTCTTCGTGAATGTCTTCTAGCGCAAACCATCCAGCCAGAAGATGACCATTAGGCATGGAATCTAAATAGTACCAATCCTGATGTGCTGGGGTAGCCGTGTTCATATCAAAGAACATCGTTTGCATGAGGTTATGCTCCTCACTACCCGTCAGTTCAGTCAGCGCTTCCCTAACCTGCTGTAAACAGAAAATTTCTTTAGCTGCCTCAGTAAATGCTGGATAATCTGGATAATCGTGAACATCCCGGAAAGATTCTTCAGAGTATCCGTTAAGAGTGATTCTATTGGTTTCCCATTTATTAGTTGATTGCCTAAAGAAAGGAGATTTGGATGGAAGAATATTAGAGCTATACTCTTTTAAAAGATTATTAATTAGATTTTTAGGGATAAGATTTCTAAATACGTAGTATCCATTGGTTTCGTAATAATCTTTAGGTCTGTCCATAAACTAAATCCTTTAGAAACCGAGTGTTTTGCTTCACTTTTAAATGTATATTATTAGATATTGAGAAAATTTTCCTACGTAAATATCCGGAAATTAGATGCAAGGGAAAATTCCCTACGTAAATATCCGGAAAAAGTGTTGAATCTTGCTGCAACACGGCTTAATATATTTTGTAAAATTCATCCTTATGGAAGCGATCGCTTCCCAATCCTCTGCCTCTTTGAGCGATCGCCTGATTGAGCAGACACCCCTCAAGACCGGCAAACCACTTTTTAAACGCTGGAATCTTGAGAACTTTTTTCTGTAGCATCCAGGCACAATCGAACTGTTGCTATAACATAAAATAGCCAAGCATAGGTAATTGACATTAATCCAGTTTCAGTAATGTTTGTCATGACTGCCCAGGTAATCAGTAGCAGAGGCATAACTAATTCAGGTTCTTGAGTACGCTTCATGTACTGGACTGCTAGAGCAATATTAGTTAAGAAAGAAAGACAAAATAACCCTAATCCTACGAATCCCAAATCTACAGTTAGGTCTAAAAACCCATTGTGAGAATGCTCAGGCTTAAATTGGGTTTTTACCACGATAATATCAGCCGCCGGATCGGCTGTTCCTCGCCAAGACTGCCAAAATCCTTGGTATCCATAGCCCAGTAGTGGATGTTGTTTAATATGGTTGATTACCAAAGGCCAGAAGTCTGTGCGTCCGGTTAATGTCAAATCTTTATTCAGGGTATCTACAATAATAAATTCGGCATTTTGGGTAATTACAATACACAAACACATAGCAATTGCCATAAAAAAGATTATGCAAGCAAAAGCTAATCGGGGAGGTAAGTTTTTGATAAAGCGGATAACAACTAACACGCTTATCAATAGAACTAATAGAACTTTTCCCATGCCGCTGTTTGAGCGTTGTAGAGCAAAAATCGATAAAGCAGCGAAACCAAGAGATTGCCATTTAGTTTTCGGTTTGCGGACTGACTGTATATAACACATGACCGCTGTTAGACCCATCAAGAAGCCGAAGGCATTTCCGTGGGGTAAAATTCCTTGCCAACCCTTGGAAGTTACTCCAATGGACGGTCTAAATAAAGCATAAAAGACACTTACCACAAGTATAAATTTATTGATTATAAGTAACAAGTCAAATAATTCTTTCCACTTATACTGCTTACCAACGTAAACACAAAAAGCAGTTGTGCCTAAAAAAACCATGCTGGCTTTGAGTGTGTAACTTGGAGTTCCTGACCAAGCCGCCGATAAAAATAACACAAACAGTAATCCGCAAAAATAAATATTATTAACTAATAATTTGAAAGCAACAAAAACTGAATCTTTAAGATTCTGTAGGAGCCGCGAGTAGACAATAAACATAAAGGTGGCATAAATGCCAATTTGGAAAATTGTAGAATAAAGTTTTTTTCCTTGTAAGTATAAAGCTCTGGGGTGAATTTTATCAAATCCATTAAGAGTGATTCCAGCGATGGCAAGGATTATTAAGCCAATAAAAACTTTTTCTAGTGTTTTGGAAGTCGCCTTACTTCTACCAGCAAAATTAAATAGTAATAAAACATAAATGATGGCGCTGGCAGCAGCTATTAGCAGAAACAAAGGGTTTGAAGCTAGAGTATTCATGTTTAATAGTCTTAGCCGAAAAATAACAGGAAGCTCACCCTATACGAGTATAGCGGCTGATTAAACAAGAAAGAAAAAAGTTATTTGCGTATATTTACGAGTATTTAATTATTTTAAAGATACAGATTAAAAACGGGTATGTTTAAAAAGCTTGCTGTAGATAGGGTTAAGAGTTTCGCCAAGAAAACTGAAGGGAAATAACTACTATTTAGAGTGGCAGGTTTATACTCACACAGCTTAAATTTAAAAAGATAAAACAAGTAGGTTATGTATGGTCGATCCAGGTTTTTATAGACAACTCACCCGAACTTCTGCCGGGATAACCTTAGTGGCAACATTTGCCATTGCTTGCCCCAATCCTACCCAGGCGACTCTGCCGCGTTTTCAGAAACCGACGATTCTTGCACAAGCGAATACCAATCCCGCTCGACCGGATATAGCCTATACATTGGGTGGAGGCGATCGCATTCGCCTTGATATCTTCGAGGTTCCCCAATATAGCGGCGAGTACCAAGTTCTAGCAGATGGCTCCTTATCCCTACCCTTGATTGGAAACCTATCGGTACAGGGGCTAACAGTGCCACAAGCGACGAATGTCATTTCGTCTGCATACTTTCGCTTCCTCAAACGACCTATCATCACCATTAACGTTTTGTCTCCTCGCCCGATCAATGTTCGGGTGGGAGGAGAAGTGACTCGCCCAGGCGGCTTCACAATTCCCCTGATAGCCGGAGTCGGGAGCGTGCCTGGGTTCCAATATCCCACCGTAACCCAGGCAATTGAGCTGGCGCAGGGAATTACGCTGACGGCTGATATTCGTAAGGTTCAGGTGCGTCGCAAGCTAGCATCCGGTTCCGAGCAAGTAATAAATCTGAATCTTTGGGATCTGATACAAACCGGCGACAGCAGCCAAGACTTAAATTTGCGGGATGGAGACACTGTCTTTATTCCCACAACCACCACCATTAATTTAGACGAAGTACGCCAAATCGCCACGACTCGTTTTTCACCTCCTTTAGAAGAACCCCGCAGTGTTGCAGTCGTAGGGGAAGTCAACCGTCCTGGCACTTATGTTGTGATTGGAGGAAAGACAACACTAGAGCAAAGAACCCTGGGACTGCCAACCGTAACGCGGGCAATCGATTTGGCTGGGGGGATTAAGCCATTGGCAGATATTCGCCGTATCCAGTTGCGGCGACTTACCAAAACAGGGCCAGAACAAATTATCGATTTGAATCTTTGGCAACTCTTGCAGGCAGGGGATTTCAGTCAAGATACGCTTTTGCAAGATGGAGATACTATTTTTATTCCCACTGCATCAGCAGTCAACCCGGCAGAAATTTCTGAATTAGCAACCACTAGCTTTTCTCCCAGTAGTATTAAGGTAAGTGTGGTAGGAGAAGTCAAAAGCCCAGGAGTGGTGCAGGTTGCGCCAAACACAACTTTGAATCAAGCATTGCTGACTGCGGGAGGATTCAATGATGCTAGAGCGAATCGAAAGGCGGTTGATTTAATTCGTCTCAACCCTGACGGTACGGTGTCAAAAAGTAAAGTCAATATTGATTTAACCCAAGGAATCAACGAGACCAATAATCCACTCGTCCGCAATAACGACATTATTGTCGTTAGCCGCTCTGGAAGCGCCAAAACTTCTGACAGTGTGCGAACATTCTTAGAACCGATTGAGAAGGTTTTCACATTCTTCAACATTTTTAATTTGTTTGGAATCTTGGGAGACGATGACAATTAGGTAAGCATATCTTCAGGGTGTATCTATAAACGCTTTCTTAAACCGTAGTTAGCTTCTTTTGTTTTATCTACTTCTATCTAATAGGTAAATGGATACCGAACACAATTCACAGCCGTTCTTCAATAAACACACTAGCAATAGCAAGTTGACTCAGTCATTGCCAGGGCACCTCACCCGACCCTCTGACGACAGTGATGAACAGAAGCTGGACTTGGCATGGCTGTTAGGGGTTGTGCGCCGCCGACTCCCAGTTATGGCAGGAGTAACAATTATATTAACTGTCATGTCAGGAAGCATGATTGTCTTTACCTCAAAGCAAATTGCTCCAGAATACGAAGGAGCTTTTCGGCTTTTGGTGGAACCCGTCACCGCTGAAGATAGATTAGCGAAGCAATTTTTGTCGTCTCAAACGAACAATGCAGATATCCAAAAAATTGAAGTAGAAAAATCTAGTTTGTTGGATTATGAGACGCAAATTCGAGTTTTGCAAAGCACGAAGTTAATGTTGCCAGTACTCAAGGAATTGCAAAAAAAGTATCCGGAGATTACTTATAATTTCTTGATGACGAAACTCTTAATTTTTCGAGTCAATTATGAAAAAGATGGAGTTCAATACGGCACCAAAATTTTAGAAGTTAGTTACCGGGATGAAGACCAGCAAAAAATTCAGTTTGTATTGGATACTGTTTATAAAAATTATCTGAATTACAGCCGCCAAGAGCGCCTGTCAAGCCTCAAGCAGGGCATTAACTTTATCGAGCAGCAGCTACCTCAGCTACAGGGGCAAGTTGATACGCTGCAAGCACAACTCCAAAAACTGCGGCAGCAGTATAATGTCAGCGATCCGGAACAAGCAGATTCCTTGCTATATGAGCAGGCCTTGACGCTTGAAAGACAAAGATCGGATACCCAAGCGGAACTCGCTGACGCGCAAGCGCAATATGCCAGTATGCAAAAACAGTTGCAAGAAGGGAATTCTACTGCAATTTTGTCTACTGATGCGAAAACCTATGAAACCTTGCTAGCGCAGATTCAGACCCTCGATAGTACCATTGCGGCACAATCCCCCCAATTTCGGGACGATAGCCCACCGATTCTGGTTCTTAAGGAAAAGCGGGAAAATTTACAGCGGCTGCTGAGCGAACAAGCCCAAGGGCTTCTCAAAAAATTGGAGGGAAGAATCCAAGGAATACAGGAGCGCTACCAAACAATTCTAAAAACTGAAAGAAAAATTAAAGCACAACTGCAAGAATTACCTGCGGTAGCCCGCCAGCACGCTGATATACAGCGAAAATTATTAGTTGCAACCGATAACCTCAAGCAATTTTTAAGCAAACGAGAAGCCTTGAACTTAGATGCTGCTCAGCAGGAAGTGCCTTGGGAACTGATTGAAGAGCCTCAGCTACGGCGTGATGAAGATGGCAACCTGATATCAGTAGCGACGAAACAAACAAAAAAACAGTTAGCGATCGCAATCGTTTTAAGTGCGTTACTGGGCATCGGGTTAGGTTTTCTCATCGAGGCTCTCAATACAGTCTTCCACACCCCCGAAGATGTCAAAGGGGAAACGAAACTGCCAATTTTGGGAGTGATTCCTTTTGCCAAGGAACTCAAGAAACCGCCCAAGAAACCCAGCCAACGCTCTACCGCAGCGGAGGTTGCCGGTTTAAATCAACTGCTGGGGGACAATTCAGCCAATGGCAATGGTCGTAAGAAGCTGAATGTATACACCGATTCGCCATTTTTGGAAGCTTTCCGTTCTCTCTATACCAATATTCGCTTGCTCAGTTCTGGAACGCCGATTACCTCTTTGGCAATCAGTTCCGCGACACCGGGAGATGGGAAATCAACGGTTGCCATTCACTTGGCGAAAGCCGCAGCGGCAATTGGTCAGCGGGTGTTATTGATAGACGCCGATTTGCGGCGTCCGAGTTTACATACTCGCTTGAGCTTACCGAACGTGCGAGGACTCAGCGATGTTATCGCCACCGATCTAAGTCTGAATGATGCCATTCAGCGATCGCCAGAAGATAACAACCTGTTTGTCTTAACATCGGGTCAAAACTCTTCAGACCCGATTAAACTGCTTTCGTCAGATAAAATGCAGTATCTGATTGAGCAATTTCAAGCCCGTTTCGACTTGGTGATCTACGACTCACCACCCCTAGTCGGTTTGGCAGACAGCAACATCTTGGCTGCGAATACAGATGGCACTATTTTAGTGGTGGGGATCGATCAAACAGACCGTTCCATGCTAATGAAAGCATTAGATGGACTAAAAATCTCCGGTGGCACAGTCTTGGGTATCGTCGCCAATGGGATTAAAGGATATACTTCTCCCGCGTATCCTTCCTATAGCCGTACCTATAGCCGCAATTAAGAGAGCTTTAGGGGCAGGGGCGCATTCTTATTTTCACTGAGTCCGTGCTTGGCTTTGCTGTGCTGACAACACTGAGTCTCCAGTTTCTAGGAGAGCAATCGCACAAGTTCGCATAAGTGCAGAGCTTTTTAAGAATGGGAACAACCGCAATCGAATTGCTTCTACATTAGGGCGCTGCTGCACTCAAACGGGGTGAATGGAAATGATGAAGTTAAAGCTGAACTGGTTTCAGAGCCGAGTTTTTCCCACAATGTTGCCAATAAAGCGATCGCCATTTTTAGAAAGGACAAAGTTAGCAACAGCAAAGCCAATCGGACGGACGCGCTTGCTTACCCAAAGTTTCTTATGGGGAGTTACCCTCACTTCCTTAAGCAACGCGATCGCACTTTTGTCAATTGGGGCACCCGTCTTAGCAGCAGAACGGGTAACACTGCGCTTGGGACCGTTTCAGCAATCGGTAGAGATCGAAGATTTAGAGGATTTCGCTAAAACGGGGCAAGTTCCCGCCAGTCTTAAGCCATACAAGGCATTGCTAAGCTCAGAATTTCGAGAAGTCCTCAATCGTCGCTTGCATCTAGATCCGAATTTGGGAGACAAAGTGGTGAAAGATGTGTTGCGATCGTCTGTTGGAGAAGAGTTAATCAAGAAGCTAGGCTTGGCGCTCCCGAATAGCACGGTAGAACAACTGCAAGCGGGTCTAACTCTAGCCTTGCGACAAGCCAATGGCTTAAGCGTCATCAGCTTTTTGCAGTCCTATCCATCCGACACCATTACCGTAGACGCCTCTTCAGCGATCGCGATCGCCTTAGAATTCAACGCCCCCTACTGGCAAAGCGGAGCTTTAAGCCCGCTATTGGAGCGGGAATTGACCGTCACCAAAGGAAAATTCCGTCCCGCCTTTAACCCCGCCCAAGCAGGTTCGGAAACAGTACAGCAGCAGACTCTGACCTTCCACGACTGGCGACGCCAAGAGCCAGTTCTGGGGACATACACCAGCGATCGCAAGATCGTCGTCGATCTCTACTGGGCAAACACAAACGAGAAGCCCCCTTTCCAAAATTCTCAAAATCCCCTTGTCGTCCTCTCCCACGGCTTTGGGGCCGATCGCTCCTTCCTGGCTTATGTAGCCCGTCACCTAGCTTCTCACGGCATCACCGTCGCCGCCATCGAGCATCCAGGCAGCAATGCCAACCGAATCTTTGGGGGGCAATTTGGCAGCAACTCCGTCGGAGTGCCCGGTTTAGTGCCCTTGTTACCGGCGTCCGAATTTGTCGCCATGCCCAAAGATATTAGCTTTTTGCTTGATGAGCTAGGTCGGCTCAACCAGCTACCAGGTTCCCTTCAAGGGAAGCTAAATACTGAGAAAGTGAGCGTAATTGGTCATTCCTTGGGCGGCTACACGGCTTTAGCGTTGGCGGGAGGCGAACTGAATTTGGATGAGTTGCGGCAATTTTGCAAAAATCGCAATCCTCTAGGGAAATCCGGGGGCGATTGGTTGCAGTGTGCAGCAGCGGATCTGCCTGACCAACGTTTGAACTTGCGGGATCGGCGCGTGGCGCAAGCGATCGCCCTTAACCCCGTTGTCGGAGACTTGTTTGGCAAAAAAGGTCTTGGCAAAGTTAGCACTCCTACCTTAATCTTGACTGGCACCAGTGATTCCCTCACCCCATCGCTGAACCATCAACTACGACCTTTTACCCAACTACCCAGCCCTAAATATCTCCTCACAGCAATTGGCGGAACTCACTTAAGCATTAGCAATTTTGCCCCTGGTAGCCAAGGTGAATTTCTGACTCAAACAACCCTCGTCAATGAACGCACGGGCGAAGCAGTGGCTCCCCTGCACGAGTTGCTTAAAGGCGTCACTTTGGCATTTGTCAAACAGCTGACTCCAGCCGCCTCAACTTACGAACCCTTTTTAACACCCGCCTACGCCCAATCTCTCTCTACCCCAGGACTATCCCTGCGCCTGAATACGCAACTACCCCCAAGGGTTACTTCGTGGCTGGCTTTGCCACCACTCCCTTAGAAACGCTGGCATCAAGGTGAAATGTTTTTCGGAACAAGGGCAAGGCTCTGAGTTTTAGATCAAATCCTGATTGAATCAAAATTAAGCTGTGACTAATTAAAAGTTAGCATTAAGCTAATAGCTACTTTTAACAGTAGCCTCTTCAGGAGAGAGCGCATTATGGACCCCATCACGATTCTTGCCCCCCTCGCCTTGGTGATCATTGGCTACACAGTGGGTTCTGTGAAAATTATCAACGAAGGAAATCAAGCTTTAGTAGAGCGCTTGGGTCAGTACAATCGAAGACTCGCACCCGGTCTCAACTTTATCGTTCCCTTTGTTGACTCAATTGTGGTGGAGGAAACCAGCCGCGAGAAGTTTTTGAATATTGACCCTCAACAGGCAATTACCAAAGACAACGTTTCGCTGAAAGTTGATGCAGTGGTGTATTGGCAGATTCTGGATTTGGAAAAAGCCTACTACGCCGTTGAAGATATTGAGCAAGCAATCGAAAACTTAGTTTTAACGACGCTTCGTTCTGCAATTGGTCAAATGGAACTGGAGCAAACGTATTCTTCCAGAACCGAAATTAATCAGACTTTGTTGCAGCAGTTGGATGAAGCGACTGCTACGTGGGGAGTTAAGGTGACTCGCGTCGAGGTGCGAGATATTACGCCTGCCAAAACTGTCTTGGAGTCTCTGGAGCTGGAACGAGCAGCGGAAAGTAAGAAACGCGCTTCTATCTTGGAAGCGGAGGGAACTGTGAAGTCGATAGAAATTCTTAGTCAAGCTTTGCAGTCACAGCCTTTAAGTAGAGAAGTATTGCAGTTTCTCGTTGCTCAAAGATATGTCGATGCCAATCAGAAATTGAGTGCTAGTCCTAACTCCAAAGTGGTATTTATGGACCCAAAAGCCTTAACAGAAGCCCTGTCTGGCTTAATGTCTACGCCTGATGCTCCTAATGGCTCTAATGGGAATGGAGATGGTGCGGCTTAAAAGGTAAAAAACAAAAAATAAAAAAGTTGTAAGAGTAGAAAGTCTGATTTGAAATTTAAAAGAGCAATTTTCAAGGCATTTCCAAACAGCGATCACTCTTAGCTTTTTTATTGTTGTTTTCTGAAAATGGCATCCGCAACGCGACAGACATCGTGCATGGGTTGGACATCGTGAACTCTGAGGATGTCAGCACCTCCCGCGATCGCTCCGCAACAAGCCGCCGCCGTTCCCCACACTCTGGCTTTGGGATCGGGTTGATTTAAAATCCGCCCGATAAAACTTTTCCGGGATGGTCCCACTAACAAAGGAACACCCAAGGAATGCAACATCGACAGGCATTGCAAGATTTCCAAGCTTTGCTCGTAAGTTTTGGCAAAGCCAATGCCGGGATCGATGATAATCTTCGAGCGATCGATGCCAGATGCGATCGCTTGCTCAATTTGACTTGACAAAAACTCGGAGATTTCCCCCATCAAGTCCTGATAATTCGTCATCTGCTGCATAGTAGCTGGCGTCCCTCGGATGTGCATCAACACAATGGGGACTCCCAACTCTGCCACCACCGCAAACATTTCCGGGTCAAAAGTACCGCCGGAAATGTCATTAACGATATCAGCCCCCGCCGCAACCGCTGCTCGTGCTACAGATGCCCGCGTCGTATCCACGGAAATCGGAACCTCAGAAGGATGAGGGATGTATCTCGGAGGGTGGGATAAGGGATCGCCGTGTTGAGCGGATTGTATGACTCCCGCCCCCGAATCGGATTTATCCTTTCTCCTTCCTCCTACACTCTTTCGGAGCGCCTGCACCACTGGCAGCACGCGATTCAATTCCTCTTCTAGAGAAATTTGAGCGGCTCCTGGTCGGGTTGATTGTCCCCCCACATCGAGGATATCGGCACCGGCTGCCACAAGATGCTTAGCCTGCGCCAAGGCATCTCCTAGCGTGTTAAAGTCTCCGCCATCACTAAAACTATCAGGCGTCACATTCAACACACCCATTAAATAAGTGCGCTGTCCCCAGTCAAAAATTTGACCCCGGAGGGTCAAGCTATTTTGGATTTTGGATTGATTCATCCGTCATCCGGCGAAGAAAGCGCTGCTTCTCGAACATCCTTTATCCTTTTTGAAAGTTGACAATTCGGGCAAAACTTGCCGGCTCCAGACTAGCTCCCCCGACCAAAGCCCCATCGATTTCTGGCTGCGCCATGATTTCATCAATATTATTGGGCTTAACCGAGCCACCGTACTGAATCGAGACATTCGGATTCGTCAATTGAGTGCGAATTAAGCCAATCACCCGATTGGCTTCTTTTGACTCGCAGGTATCGCCAGTGCCAATTGCCCAAATAGGTTCGTAGGCGATAACCAGGTTCTCTTGATCAACGTTAACCAAGCCTTTTTTCAGTTGGGTAGAAATCAGGGATTCGGTTTCACCTGCATCGCGTTGTTGCTTGGTTTCGCCGACGCAGAGAATGGGCGTTAAACCATAGCGTTGCGCTGCTTTCAGCCGTAGGTTCACAGTTTCATCGGTTTCGCCAAAGTATTGACGCCGTTCGCTATGACCCACAATTACGAAACGCACCCCAATTTCTGTCAGCATGGGTCCGGCAATTTCACCTGTGTAGGCTCCCATTTCCTCCCAGTGGATGTTTTGGGCACCCAACTGCACGCGGCTACCGTGCAGATTTTTAGACATGATGCTCAAAGCAGTGAAAGGAGCCGCTAGGACTACTTCCCGCTCGTCTGGGGTTTCTTCTAGGTGAGACATGAATCCTTGCAAAAACTCCAGACTCTCGGTCTGAGTTTTGTACATTTTCCAATTACCGGCAATAACTATTTTCCGCACAGCTAACTCAGTCAAGTTCAGAATGCTAAAAACTGTAACCTCCAGTTTAGTACGGAGGGGGAACCCCTGCTTTAAAGGCGATCGCATTTATACTTTACTGGCTGTTAAAAGCGCAATTCCTAAAGCGCCGCGATGATTTCACCGTGCAATCCTTGCACACCAATAGTCAATCCCCAAGGCGATGGCTCCTGCGGATGCTGTTCTTAGCCGCTCCTGGCTTCAAAAATATTTTTATTACTTTAGTTGGGTATTTACCGACAACATTTCCCCCTATCGTAGGAAGTTTTTAAAAAAAGGTAGACGTAAAATTATATCAGGCAATTAAAAAAATAAATAAAATTTTTGTGAGGTAAATTATGAAATTAAAATTTCTAGCAGCCGCAGCACTCCTGCTTCCCTTAGGCTTAATTGCTCCCGTCCGAGCCGAAAATCCCGCTCATGTCAGACGATTAATAGAAACTAAGCAATGTCAAGACTGCGACTTGAAAGGAGCCAATCTTGTAAGTGCCCATCTAACTGGGGCTGATTTGAGAGGGGCAAATTTGCAGGGAGCTAATCTAGCAAATGCTAATTTGGAAGGTGCCGATCTAACGCAGGCTAATCTGGAAGAAGCTAATTTGACGGGTGTATTTGCAAATAGTGCCGATCTCCAGCAAGCAGACTTAAGTAGTGCCAATTTGAGAGAGGCTAACTTGATGAATGCTAACTTGAAGGATGCGGCTCTTGATAACGCAATTCTGCCGAATAACGTTAAATGGGATTAGTGAATCTGTCGCTAAATATTTGAAAAAATGCCAAAGCTCGGTTCATTTGAACCGAGCTTTGTTTTGAGCGATCGCCTAAAGTACAAATGCAGCAGTTCTAGGCTCTAGCGTGCAGCCTTTGCCGAAAGCCGAGAAACTTCTTGCTCCAGAATCCATGACGAAGACAAATCTTCTACAAAACTCTTCTGGCTCAAACTTGCGGCTTCAACGACTCTGACGATAAGTGTTGGTAAGTAAGTGCTATTAACCATCTGATAACCATAGCCAAAAACCTTGCCAAAGCGTCCGGTTTTCTTGTGTAGCACGCTATCTCCGATATTCAGCATGATTTCAAATCTCCTAATTCGGTAATTTGCCGTTTTCTTACTGCTTGAATGACTCTCAAATAATTGGATGGATATCTCGTTTTACCAACAATCCATCGATTTGGCTTGACAGCAACTTTTCTATGGTTGGGGAATAGGTTTCTTGCAAAAACATTGGGAATTTTCCCAACTTATGTAAACGACGAAGGAGTCTCATTTCCTCCTTGCAAGGAACCAAGAAGATTGTTTTTTTATTGCAAGAAACGCCTATACACTGGAAGCCCACAACCGTTGAATGGAAACTCTTTTCTAGTGCCTTTTCTTGGTCACTATTGAGATGAAAATCCTACCTCAAAGAACTCAGCACTTTTCAGGAAAAAAAATCTCAAGCGACTAGCTGAGGTTTGTTCGCATATTCAACAGCGGTTTGGCACAGTAATTTGGTGTACAAATGGCTGAGCCGTAATGCCACGCTATTCCAGCTAAAAGCAATTTCTACCCGTTGGCGACCTATCTGGGCTAATTGGTCTCGCCAATCGGGATCGGCTAGGATACGGTCAATCGCCTGTGCAAAGGCGACTTCATCTTTGGGAGGCACCAGTAAACCTGTTACCTCTGGCACTACGGTAAACTGCAAGCCGCCTACATTACTTGCAACTACGGGAGTCCGGTTAGCCATTGCTTCAATTGCAACTAAACCAAAGGGTTCATAGTGACTGGGGACAACACACACATCGGCAGCTGAGTAGTAGAAAGGCAAATCGCTATCTTCCAGACGACCGGGGAAATGGGTGAGATCGCCAATGCCTTCTTCAGCTACGATTTTCTCAATGCGATCGCGTTCGATTCCGTCACTCTGTCCCGGACGGCTTCCGCCTGCAATGATTAGTTTTAGGTCGCCAGACTTGCGTAAGCTTGATTTGTTCACCGCTCGGACTAAAGTTTCAATTCCCTTGCGTCGATCGAAACGACCCACATACAGCACTACTTTGGCGTCGGTGGCAATTCCTAGCTGTTGGCGTGCTTCTTGGCGCTCAATGGAGCCAAATTTAACGATATCTGTACCGCAGGGAATCATTTCAATCTGTCCCTGAGTGGAAACAAGCGATCGCATTTGACCTTCTTCTTGAGGACTGGTGGCAATTACTCGATCCACTGTTTCCAAACACGCTTTTTCAACGACCAGTCGTGTGGAAGCGATCGCTGGAATATCGGAAACTGTACGATATTTCACCGCCCCCAGCGAATGATAAGTATGTACCTGTATCAAAGGTTGGTGCTTTTTCAGTTCCATTCCCACCCAAGATGACAACCAATAATTGGTATGCAGCAGGGTATATTCCCAACCTTCACGCTGCTGAAATGCTTGGAATTGTTCAACAAACTCTGGTAAATAGCCGAAGAGCCGATCCCGACTCATGAATTGGGCTGGGCCAGCAACTAATCGGATTGTCCGGCAGTTAGGCGTATGCTGAACGACATCCAGTTGCTCCGCAGTGCTGCGGCGAGTGAACATATCCACCTGCCATCCTTGCTCAGCCAGTGCTAATCCGATTTCACGCACATAGACATTTTGACCTCCAGCTTCTTCTTGCCCAATTTCTACCGCCGGATCGCCATCTACCGAAATTAAGGCGATACGATTTTTGTCAGTCAGTAACATCGGTTGATTTTCTCCTCATAGCTAGCGCACCTGCTCTCCTACGCCAGCAGTTGAAGCACGGCATGTGCCTCTACTCATAGTCGAGGGCAGGTACAACGAAGCGAACAGATACCAGCCAAGGACACTGATGAGATCGCGCAAATTCTACAAAATTGCTGACTCTTCAGTCTCCTCTCAATGCCGACGGAGTTAGCTGACGGGCGAGGACTGAGAGATGTCCCTTGCTGAGAAATTAAGAATGCAAAATTAAAAATTAGGATTACTATTTTTAATTTTTAATCTCTCATCAATAAGCCCCAAAATTTGGTTCCTCCGCTCCAGCTTCACCTTCATCAGATAAGGAAGGTTTTTAAAGGCGAGATACTGGATTAGGCTGACTTATATAGACTGACTGCAAAGATAACACTACAATTTTGAAATCGTCAACCTATCCTAAGGTAGATGATTTTTTGAGATAGGATGACCCTCTTCAGGCTTACCATCTAAGCGTTAGGCTTGCTACGTTAAGCATTTGATGTTTCCTGAGGGGGTAGACAAAGTAGGGTGATTGAAGTAGCAAAACTCAATAAGCCTGCGTTGATTGGGAAACCCATGCACAGGGGTTTAACCTGCCCTCAAAGAACTGCAAGTCGTTATGAATAAAAACTTTTATGTAATTAATAATTACTCGTTATTTAAATAACAACGAATTAAAGACTACTATCAATAACTCGTTATCGTTGACACGATTCATCAATATAATTTTGATTTTTATAAAGACGGGACAATTTATTATGTTTAACATCAAAATCAAATCGTGTTTGGTAAACAACAAAGCTTGCTTTAGCGATTAGCGGTTAGCAATTTCCGCCCCTAATTGCTAACCGCTAATCGCTAATCGCTAAGTGCTTTTTTTAACGACTTGCTGCCGCTTCACGAGCAGCAGCTGCTTCATCTGGGTGAATCCCCAAGCGCGTCAGATTAATCCGACCTTTGCTGTCAATTTCCCGTACCTTGACAATGACTTCATCCCCGACAGCCACCTCATCTTCGACGCGACCGACTCGGTAATCAGCAAGTTGAGAAATGTGGATCATCCCTTCTTTTCCGGGAAGCACCTCCACAAACGCCCCAATAGGAATAATCCGGGTTACGCGACCAGCGTATACATCACCCTCATTCAGCCTCCGCGTCATCCCTTGGATGATGTTGCGGGCTTTTTTCGCCTTCTCTCCATCCACCGCTGAAATCGTGATCGTGCCATCATCCTCAATGTCAATTTTGGCACCTGTTTCTTCAGTGATGCTCTTAATCATCTTGCCTCCAGGCCCGATGACCATACCGATAAGTTCTGGCTCAATCTTGAGCGTCAGCAAGCGAGGTGCATAAGGTGACATCTCGGTGCGAGGCTGGTCAATGGTTGCCAGCATTTTCTCTAAAATGTGCAGCCTAGCGCCCTTTGCTTGCTCGACGGCTTTGGCAATGATATCCAGAGGCAGTCCGCTGATCTTCATGTCCATTTGCAAGGCAGTGATACCAGTATCGGTACCTGCCACCTTAAAGTCCATGTCACCTAAGAAATCTTCAATGCCCTGAATATCAGTCAGAATGCGAACTTCCTCGCCTTCTTTAATCAGCCCCATTGCCGCGCCACTCACCGGCTTCGCAATGGGCACGCCAGCATCCATCAAAGCGAGAGTGGAACCACACACCGAACCCATTGATGTGGAACCATTGGAAGAAAGAATTTCAGACACTACCCGAATCACGTAGGGGAACTCTTCCTTCGACGGTAACACCGGCACGATTGCCCGTGCGGCTAGTGCCCCGTGACCAATTTCCCGACGACCGGGTGCCCGCATCGGCTTGGTTTCCCCAACAGAAAAGGGCGGGAAATTATAGTGATGTAAATAGCGCTTTTCATCTTCTGGGTGCAGGTCATCTGCCAGATCCTGGGCATCGCCTGGGGTGCCAAGAGTACAAACAGATAAGACCTGGGTCAATCCTCGGTTAAACAAACCGCTACCATGAACCCGATTGGGCAACAGACCAACGCGACAAGAGACAGGGCGCACTTCATCAAGCTTGCGACCATCTACCCGGACGCTGTCTTCGACAATTTGACGGCGCATCAGCTTCTTGGTGATGTCTTTAAAGACGTTACTCACCGCTTTAGAGTTAGCTTCAGAAGCAACTCGGATGGGGTCGTCTTCCGCCAATTCTGCGATCGCTGCCAGGATTTGTGTCTCTTTGATCTGATCTAAAAGAGCATCGCGGCTATTTTTGTCGAGTTCAAATTTGGAGAGGACTTCTTTGATTTGGGCAGTCGCGCGATCGCGGATAAAATTCTCTAGGGTCGGATCTACTTCCGGCGGCGTTTCTTGCACCAATTCAATCCCCAGTGCTGCCATCAGCTCTCGCTGCGCCTCAATTAAGTCGCGCACCGCCTCATAGCCGAAATCAATCGCCTCAATCACATCCTGCTCTGGCAGCTGATTCGCTCCAGCTTCCACCATAATCACGCCATCTGGAGAGCCTGCCACCACCAGATCCAAATCCCCTGCCTCGATTTCGGCGTAGGTAGGATTGATAATAAAATCATCCCCCACCAAACCAACCCGCACTGCTGCCATCGGTCCTTGGAAGGGAATCTGTGCTAAAAGCACCGCAATTGAAGCACCTGTTACCGCCAGAACATCCGGCGGTACCTGCTCATCCATCGACAGCGTGGTTGCTACTACCTGAATGTCATCTCTCAGCCAGGAAGGAAATAAGGGACGCAGGGGACGGTCAATCAAACGACCCGTGAGCGTTACTTTTTCGGGGGGACGCCCTTCTCGCCGCAAGAAACCACCGGGAATCCGACCGGCTGCATAAAGCCTTTCTTCGTAATCTACCATTAATGGCAGGAAATCAATGCCTTCTCGGCCTCCGGAGCGAGTCGCCGTGACTAAAACTGCGGTGTCTCCTGACTGAATTAAAACTGAACCCCCAGCTTGAGGGGCAAGCAAACCCACCTTCAGTCGAATATCCCGTCCATCAAAGGATATTGACTTGTCTAGCTCTACCATGCGGTACTTTGTCCTTCTATCATTTTTCTTTATCTTTCGCAATCGTAGCACTTAGGTACTGGTGGTGCCTTTAGGTAGATGACGGCACTCCGGAGACGAAGACGGACAGAGGAGTAAGGGCGCAGGGGATCGACAATAACAACTGACGGCTGATAAATTAGCGCAAAGAGCGGGACTCTTTAGGGCATTTCCTACCCGTCCATGAGATAGTCCATCAGATAAATGTGCAGCGCTCAAAATCTGATGGACTATCTCAAATATTAAAGATTGTCACAATCGGATAGAAGGCGTGTTAATTGCCGAAACAAAATTGAACATCATCGCGGTGTAACCCTTAACCGCAGGGATTTCTAGCATTGCTCTCCATCAACCTACCGATGCCTTGACCCCGCCCAAGCAGGTTGTACAATAAATCCAGCATTTGCAGATGTGGCTGCACCGTCCGAGAAAGTTGGGTTTGGGATAGAAAGCTACCAAGATTTTCATCGGCGTTGGTGGCTTTATTGGGATTGTCGGTGGCAAAAAAATCATCGTGGGTCATTCAGTAGGCAGCAAATTCTACTTTGGATAGAGGTTTACTTTCGGGATAAGTTCAACCCTCAATAATAATCTGATTCAGTAACGCTGTGTTGGCATCTTGCTTATGAGGAAACATCGGGTCTTTAATTTTAATTTCATTTTGCAAGGTCGTTAAAAAAGGCAGATTAGTTTTTATTTTCCAGTAATTTTGTGAAAGAAGTGATGTCTATAAATTAGCTGCATAAGAAAAAGCATCGCATTATCTAATCGCTAATTATTGCTCTAATAAACGTTAATAAATTGAGTTATTTCTCCTAAAAAAGCTTCTAAATATGGCAATTTTACACGGTAGTTGGCTCGTTCAACCTCAGGGGGGTTATCTATTTATTTGGGGAGAAATTTGGCGACCCATGACGCCTGCGATGTCTTCTCAACCCGATTCTTCTCAACCCAATACAGTGGCATCCCATCCGATGGCGATGACGCAGGCAGAATTAATCGATTTTTTGCGATCGCGTAGTCTCCTTGAAGAATCGCGCAGCCATTCGAGAAGTCGAGCTAACCAGAAATGGCTCAAGAAAGCGATCGCTCTGCCCAGCCAAACTTTAGACACAGGTGAGCCAATTTACCCAGTGCTGTCTACCAAAATGCTTTCAGAAGGTGCGGATGCTGCAACGTTATCCTTACACCTCTGGCAAGTTGAAGGGCTGTGTCTCGATCCTCTCGAAGCAATACAATTTTTGCAAGCGCTGCCCCTTGGCTCTTTTAAAGAATCTGATGCTTATGTCGGGGGAGATTTACGCTTTTGGGCACAGGTTAGCCGATGGATTTTGGATCTTTTGGTGCGATGTAAGTTTTTACCAACCCTACATCGGCAGTCGGATGGTACAGTTGTCGCCGCTTGGCAACCCCTGCTCGATAGTGGGTTAGATCAAGCCCGTCTAGAAAAGTTTACCCAGCTCATGCCCTCTGCCTGCCGCACCTATCAACACTCAGAGGTTAGCGGTAAAGAAAAATCTAGCGAACAACGGACACCAGACGAACCCAAGGAATTACTTTTGGGATTTTTAGGCAGTGTCATAGACGCGCAACTGCGTTCGGGTGTTGGGAATTCTGCCTTACCAGCAGTAGAACCGATAGTGCAGGAGTGGTTGCAAGCCCTTTCGACCGCATCGAATACCCTCAAGGCAGAACCGGCGGCAATTGGACGTTTGGAAGCAGCCTTTCAGACTTGGACATCGCCAGTACGAGATCATTTAGTCGCCCCAGTGTTCGCTAGCGGCGATTTGAGAACCCGGCAATACCAACAAAACCGATTTCGCACCTGTTTCCTTCTCCAACCACCCCCATCAGGCGACGAGAATTGGAGTTTAGAATACTTTCTCCAGGCAACGGGCGACCCGGAATTTTTGGTAGATGCAGAAACTATCTGGAACCATCCCTTAGAGCGCTTGGTCTTCAAAGGTCGCACGATTGAGCATCATCAGGAGACTTTTCTGAGTGGCTTAGGTCTGGCTGCTCGACTTTATCCTCCCATTGAATCCAGCTTGCATGACCGTCGCCCGCAGTCTTGCCGTTTGACACCCGTGCAGGTGTACGAATTTATCAAGGCTGGTGCATGGCGACTGAAAGACAGTGGATTGGGAGTCGTAATGCCGTCCAGTCTGATGCCTGCGGAGGGAGAAAATAGGCATTTGGGGCTGAAAATTCGCTCTAGCACCACACCGGGCAAAGGTCAGTCAGGATTGCAAAGCTGGCTGTCTTTCGAGTGGGAATTAGCGATTGGCGATCGCACGATTTCTAAACAAGAATTTGACCGTCTAATCGCCCTGCAAAGCCCGCTGGTGCAAGTAAATGGGGAGTGGATAGCCCTACAACCCTCTGATGTGAAAGCCGCTCAGTTGCTGCTGGCAACGCCCAAAGACCAGATGGCTCTCTCCTTAGAAGATGCTCTGCGGCTGAGTACCGGCGATACCAAAGTAATTGAAAAACTTCCGGTGGTTAGCTTTGAGGCAGCAGGGCCGCTTCAGCAGTTGCTAACAACTTTAACCAATAATCAGGCGGTGGAAGCGATCGCGCCTCCTGCCAATTTCCAGGGGCAGTTGCGACCTTATCAAGCGCGGGGCGTCGGCTGGCTCTCTTTCCTCGAACGCTGGGGTTTGGGAGCCTGTCTCGCAGACGATATGGGACTGGGCAAAACAATTCAATGCATTGCATTTCTGCTAAATTTGCAACACGAAGAAAAATTAGAGGCACCGACGCTATTAGTTTGCCCGACTTCAGTTTTGGGGAACTGGGAACGGGAAGTTAAGAAATTTGGCCCGACGCTGAAAGTTGCCGTCCATCACGGGGATAAACGACCGAAAGGGAAAGCGTTAGCAAAAGCCGTTAAGGGCAAAGATTTGGTCATTACCAGTTATTCACTGGCGTTTCGGGATGCCAAAGACCTTCAAAGTATTTCTTGGCGGGGTGTGGTGCTGGATGAAGCTCAAAATATTAAGAATCCCCAGGCGAAGCAATCGCAAGCAGTGCGTCAGTTAAAAGCAGGTTTTCGGATTGCACTAACCGGAACTCCGGTAGAGAATCGCTTGGCAGAACTGTGGTCAATTTTAGATTTTCTGAATCCGGGGTATTTGGGAACGCGGGATTTCTTTCAACGCCGATTTGCCTTGCCGATTGAGAAATATGGTGATGTGGCTTCGTTGCAGACATTGCGATCGCTGGTGAGTCCTTTTATCCTGCGACGCCTGAAAAGCGATCGCAATATCATTCAAGATTTGCCCGAAAAGCAGGAAATGACTGTATTCTGCGGACTCTCTGCCGAGCAAGCTGCACTCTATCAAAAATTGGTTGAAGAATCGCTAGTTGAAATTGAAGCCAGCGAAGGTGTGCAACGGAAGGGAATCATTTTAGCTTTGTTGATAAAGTTAAAGCAAATCTGCAACCATCCCGCCCAATATTTAAAGGAAAAAGAACTGGTAGCACAGCGTCGCTCTGGCAAACTTCAGCGTTTAGAAGAGATGTTGGAGGAGGCTTTATTAGAAGGCGATCGCGCTTTGATTTTCACTCAATTTGCTGAGTGGGGAAAACTTCTCCAACCTTATTTAGAGAAACATCTAGGTGGAGAAACCCTGTTTTTGTATGGAGGCACCCGCAAACAACAACGGGAGGAAATGATTGACCGATTCCAGAACGACCCAGAAGGTCCCAGAATCTTTATTCTTTCTTTAAAAGCGGGTGGAACGGGTCTAAATTTAACTCGTGCGAATCATGTCTTTCATTTCGACCGTTGGTGGAACCCAGCAGTCGAAAATCAGGCAACGGATCGGGTATTTCGGATTGGTCAAACTCGGAATGTACAGGTACATAAATTTACCTGTACCGGCACCCTCGAAGAAAGAATTAATGAAATGATTGAAAGTAAGAAAGCATTGGCAGAGCAAGTGGTGGGTGCCGGTGAACAGTGGATTACGGAACTGAATACTGACCAACTCCGCAATTTATTACTGCTGGATCGGACTGCTGTAATTGATGATGAATAAGCCAGTCCAAAATCATCAGTCGTTAGTTAGATTTCTTAGATAAATAACGAATAACAAATAAGCAATAATATGAACAATTACGAAATTCAAAGTCGCGAATGGTGGGTACAAGAATGGATCGATCTATTAGAGAAGTCCCGCTTCAAAAAGCGATTGGAAAGGGCACGAAATTATGCAATGCAGGGAAATGTTCTCGGCATCGAGTTTAAAGGTCCAAAGGTGTTAGCAAAGGTACAAGGTACGGCACCAGAACCCTATCAAGTTTCTCTATCCCTAGATCCTTTTACAGATGAACAGTGGGATTACGTAATTGAAACGATGTCTCAACGGGCGATTTTTTCTGCCCAACTATTGGCGGGAGAAATGCCGCCTAACATTCAAGAAGTGTTTACCGCCAATGGTTTAAGCATATTTCCCTTTACTCTGTCCGATATCCATGCACGGTGCAGCTGCCCGGATAAAGAAATTCCCTGCAAACACATTGGTGCAGTTTATTATCAGTTAGGCGATCGCTTCAGTGAAGATCCTTTCGTCATCTTCCAGTTGCGGGGACGCACCAAAGAACAAATTCTCGATACCTTACGCAAGCTAAGACGCGGTAGCGAGCAAAATTCTGAGGCTGAAATTACCACGGCTGAGACATCCCAGCCATCGGGCGAGGATACTTCATCCCTACCAGCAACTCCACTAAAAATTGAGCAATTCTGGCAATACGACGAACCGCTGGATTCTTCACTGGTGGTGATTGCACCGACTGGTGACACTGTATTAAATGTACTGGGATCGATTCCCCTCGCATCCGGTTCTAGTCAGCCGGTGATGCAATATTTAGACACCGTTTATCAAACAGTGAGTCAGCAAGCTTTTCTAGCGGCGATGAATTTAGAAGAGAGTTGAGCGTTTGAGAGACGCGATCGCACTGATGATAATTGAAGGTGCGATCGCTTGTTGACGCAAGCAGGACTTACCGGCAGGATGCTTTGGGCGATTGAGCGCTCAAAGCGTTTTACGGAATGGATAGAATGGCGGCGGTAGGAAGTAAGGATCAGCCCGGTTGCGAGGAAATGCATGAAACTGGATTTGCAGAGGTTTTATCAAGCGTGTAACCCTAGCCCTCTGAACATGGGCAATACTGAGGAGCGAAAGTATTACATCGATTTCTCCTCAGTGCGCGGTGGCAATATTATCCGCGAGTTGGGACGAACCGTCACCCGTCTTTCACCTGATAAGCCGACCTGCCAATTGTTTACAGGACATATCGGCTGTGGCAAGTCCACAGAATTGCAGCAACTTAAGGCTGATTTAGAGCAGCAGGGATTTCATGTAGTTTATTTCGAGTCTAGCCAAGTCTTGGAAATGGCAGACGTTGATGTTACAGATATCATGCTGGCGATCGCTCGTCAGGTGAGCGACAGCTTAGAAGCGGTTCAGATCAAGCTGAAGCCAGGATACTTTGTGAATCTGTTTCGCGAGATTGGCGATATTTTGCAAACACCTGTTGAAATCAGCGATGTGGAGTTTTCTGTCGGCATTGCCAAGATTACGTCCAAGACTAAAGATAGCCCTAAGCTCCGCGGTCAATTACGGCAATATCTAGAACCGCGCACGAATGGGATTTTAGAAGCTATTAACCAGGAAATGCTTGCGCCTGCGATTGAGAAGCTCAAAGCGAAAGGTAAAAAAGGACTGGTGGTGATTATCGATAATCTTGACCGATTGGATAACTCTGTGAAGTCGGTGGGGAGCCGCTTGCCAGAATATTTATTTGTAGACCGGGGCGAACAGTTGAACCAGCTTCATTGCCATGTGGTTTATACGGTTCCGCTATTTTTGATTTTTTCTAATGCGTTGGGAAGGCTGACGAACCGCTTTGGTAGAGACCCCAAGGTGTTGCCGATGGTGCCAGTGCAACTCCGTCAAGGGGATGAATGTAAAGAAGGGATGGCGCTATTGCAACAAATGGTACTGGCGAGAGCGTTTCCTGCTGTTCATCCAGTTCAGCGCATGAATTTAATTTCAGAGGTATTTGATAGCCTTGAGACGTTAGAGCGATTGTGCCGCGTGAGTGGGGGTCATGCACGGAATTTGCTCACCCTGCTATTGAGCTGTCTGGAACGAGACGACCCGCCTTTGTCACGAGATTGCATTGAGGGGGTGATTCGGCAACGGCGCAATGAGCTAAGTTTGGCAATTACTGAGGATGAGTGGGAGTGGTTGCGGGAAGTCGCGCAACAGAAAAGCTTGAGAGGAGAGGAACGATACCAAACTTTAGTGCGCGATATGTTTGTATTTGAATACCGAGACGAAGATGGGTCTTGGTTTGATATCAATCCAATTTTGAGAGAAGCGAAAGAATTTCAGCTATGACTAACCCGCACCAACCGGAAGATGTTGCTGCTAATAATGAGAGTTCGCTGAAAGCTCTGGTACGGGCAATTAAACTGTCTCAAGGGCAATTTCGGCTGATTTTGGCGCGATGTAACTATGGGGCGTTGCGTGATCGCATGGTGCAACGCCTGCGGGAGTTATCTCCTGTCACAATTCGGGAGATAGTCTTGCCTAAGTTTGTCAAGACGCTGTACACCACCATCAAGGCTCAATTGGGTGATGAGATGCCACAAGCCTTGATGGTGTTCGGTTTGGAGTCGGTAAGCGATATCAAGGCAGTTTTAACGTCTAGCAACACGATACGAGAGGAGTTTAGCAAAAATTTTCCCTTTCCACTGGTGTTGTGGATTAATGATGAGGTGCTGCAAAAGCTGCTTCGGTTAGCACCAGATTTCGAGAGTTGGGCAACGAGTGTTGAGTTTGCCCTCTGTACTGATGAGTTAATTAGTTTTCTGAAGCAAAATACAGATGCGTTATTTGCTGGCAATGTAATTACTAATTTAGAAACTTGTTGTGAAATAGAGGCAGCTTTTCAGGATTTGAAAAGTCGCGGACAAGAATTAGAGCCAGAGGTAGGAGCGGGTTTAGAATTTTGCCGCGGCTTAGATGATTATGCAAATAATCAAATCGATGCTGCTATAGAACATTTCCAGGGAAGTTTAAGATATTGGCAGGAAAGGCAACATCTAGAGCGGCAAGGTAAATTGCTACTTAATATTGCATTATGTTATTACAGCAAGGCTGAAGAAAATCAGCGGTATTGGGAAGAAATCCGCGATTATCTTCAGCAATGCATTAATGTTTTTGAGCAAGCTGAACGTCCGGATTTGGTTGCTAGCCATATTAGTAAACTTGGTGACGTTTTGCGGCAGCTACAAGCATGGGGAGATTTACAAAATCTTGCCCAAAAAGCTGTTAATCTACACCAAAAATACGGGAATTTAAGCCAATTAGCTCAAGATTACGGCTTTTTCGCAGAAGTAGCTCTAGAGCAATCGCGCTGGGATGATGCGAATCAATTAGCTCAACAAGCATTGAAAACTTTAGATAGGATTCCGAGTATTCAGCCATACAAGCGGGGTTTATATCGATTGATTTTAGCGCGATCTCAATCGCATTTAGGTTTAGTTAAAGAAGCTGTTGTTAATTTAGAAAAAGCTAGGGAAGAAGCAATTCCACAGTATAATCCAAAACTTCATGTCGATATTTTGGAAAAATTGCAATTGCTTTATTATCAGGAAGGGGAATACTTAAAAGCATTTAAAATCAAACAAGAGAGAATTTCGACTGAGTATCAATACAATTTCCGAGCTTTTGCAGGCACGTCTTATTTACAACCAAAACAGCAGGTAAATCACCCATTATTAAAACCTGGTCACGAAGCAATCATTTCTCAGGAAATTGCTGCTTCTGGTCGGGAACAAGATGTCAAAAATTTAATAAAAAGAATTAGCGGTAATCAACATAAACTAATCGTAATTTACGGTCAGTCAGGAGTA
The DNA here is from genome assembly GCF_014698845.1 of Coleofasciculus sp. FACHB-1120. Lineage (NCBI taxonomy): Bacteria > Bacillati > Cyanobacteriota > Cyanophyceae > Coleofasciculales > Coleofasciculaceae > Coleofasciculus > Coleofasciculus sp. FACHB-1120. Next base: position 48,884 of record NZ_JACJTV010000036.1, read on the forward strand.
GGAAAAAGTTCAATTCTGGAGGCAGGGTTAGTTCCAGCCCTAAAACAACAACCAATTGGAGAGCGAAATGCTTTACCCGTTGTGGTGCGGTTTTACACAGATTGGCTTGGAATGTTGAGGAATTGTTTGGCAGAGGCTTTTGAGGAAGTAAGAGGAGATAAATTACCGATCGCTTTTGATTCAATAGAAGCTATTGTTGAACAATTGCGTAAAAATGCAGAGCGAAATTTGTTAACTGTTTTGATATTTGACCAATTTGAAGAGTTCTTCTTTGTTTACAAAGAGCAAAGCCAAAGGATACCTTTTTATAACTTTTTGCAAGCTTGTCTGGATATTCCTTATGTAAAGATAATCTTGGCTTTACGGGAGGATTATTTACATTATTTGTTGGAATGTAATCGTATCCATCAAATGGCTGCGATTAACAACAATATACTTGATAAAAACATTCTGTATTATTTAGGCGATTTTTCACCGACCGAGGCAAAGTTAGTTATTGAAAGTTTAACCAAACGCTCTAAGTTTTACTTAGAGCCAGCATTGATTGAGGAATTGGTAAAAGATTTGGCGGGAGAACTGAAGGCGTTACGCCCGATAGAGTTGCAAATTGTTGGCGCACAGCTCCAGTCAGAAAAAATTACCACTTTAGAACAGTATCGGTGCCTGGGGGACAACCCGAAAGTAGAACTGGTAGAGCGACATTTAGCAGAAGTTATCCAAGATTGCGGCTCAGAAGAAAACAGAAAACTAGCTCAACTGGTTTTATACTTACTCACCGATGAAAATAATACCCGTCCTTTAAAAACTCGCGCTGATTTGGCACAGTCTTTAGAATTAAAAGCTGACAGTTTAGATTTGATTTTAGAGATTTTAGTGGGTTCGGGCTTGGTAGTGCGAGTGCCAGAATCTCCCGCAGACCGCTATCAACTGGTTCACGATTATTTGGTGGCATTTATCCGTCAGCAGCAGGGAGCTGAACTATTAGCAGAACTGAGGAAGGAGAAAGAGCAGAGAAGACTTAGTGAAGAAAAATTAAAAGAATTTCAGATAGGGCAGATAGATGCTCTTAGTCGTTATTCCGATGCATTATTTTTCTCAAATAAAGAGTTTGATGCGCTAATAGAAGGTTTACGGGCAGGGATAGCACTCAAGCAAGCGGGGGAAGCAGAAACAGATACTGAGATACAAGTTGTAACTGCACTGCGACAGGCGGTTTACGGGGTGAGAGAGCGCAACCGCTTGGAAGGGCATGGCGCAGGAGTCAATAGCGTCAGTTACAGCCCGGATGGCAAGACGTTGGCTTCCGCAAGTTCGGACAAGACCATCAAACTGTGGAATCTGGCAACGGGTAAACTCATTGCCACCCTCGAAGGGCATCGCGCAGGAGTCTATAGCGTCAGTTACAGCCCGGATGGCAAGACGTTGGCTTCCGCAAGTGATGACAAGACCGTCAAACTGTGGAATCTGGCAACGGGTAAACAGATTGTTACCCTGCGAGGGCATGGCGCAGGAGTCAATAGCGTCAGTTACAGCCCGGATGGCAAGACGTTGGCTTCCTCAACTTGGGGCAAGACCGTCAAACTGTGGAATCTGGCAACGGGTACAGAGACTGCCACCCTCGAAGGGCATGGCGCACGAGTCTACAGCGTCAGTTACAGTCCGGATGGCAAGATGTTGGCTTCCGCAAGTTCGGACAAGACCATCAAACTGTGGAATCTGGCAACGGGTAAACTCATTGCCACCCTCGAAGGGCATGGCGAAGGAGTCAAGAGCGTCAGTTACAGCCCGGATGGCAAGACGTTGGCTTCCGCAAGTTATGACAAGACCATCAAACTGTGGAATCTGGCAACAGATAAACAGATTGTTACCCTGCGAGGGCATGGCGCAGGAGTCAATAGCGTCAGTTACAGCCCGGATGGCAAGACGTTGGCTTCTTCAAGTTTGGACAAGACCATCAAACTGTGGAATCTGGCAACGGGTACAGAGACTGCCACCCTCGAAGGGCATGGCGCAGAAGTCGATAGCGTCAGTTACAGCCCGGATGGCAAGACGTTGGCTTCCTCAACTTGGGGCAACATCAAACTGTGGAATCTGGCAACGGGTAAACAGATTGTTACCCTGCGAGGGCATGGCGCACGAGTCAATAGCGTCAGTTACAGCCCGGATGGCAAGACGTTGGCTTCCTCAACTTGGGGCAACATCAAACTGTGGAATCTGGCAACGGGTAAACAGATTGCTACCCTCGAAGGGCATGGCGCACGAGTCTTTAGCGTTAGTTACAGCCCGGATGGCAAGACGTTGGCTTCCGCCAGTTGGGACAACATCATCAAACTGTGGAATCTGGATTTAGAAGATTTACTGGTACGCAGTTGCGATTGGGTACGCGATTATTTGGAGAACAACCCTAATGTAAGTAAGAGCGACAGAAGTCTGTGCAACGGTATCGGCACCCAAAAGTAGCTGCTAGGATGCAAGATAACTTATCCAATACCATCTCAAGCACTATACCAAGAGGGATGCGCTCACTGCCCAAATTCTAGCCGCGCCTGCTCTACTAAATCAGCAGTGACAACTTCCACACCCCCTGCACGAGCGATCTGCTCAATTCGCTGACGCGCTTGGGAACGAACAAAAAAGGGAATATTTTTCAGCTTTGCCTTTGCTTCCGGCGTCCACTGTAAAACATCTGTAAAATCAGAATCGCGCATGGTACACCAGCCCTTAGCTATCAGCCGTTCGGCTTTTAGCTGGTAAACTTGATCGCATTTTATCAAGTTGCGATCGCTTTCGCGTATGCCTTTCCTAGCGGCTCCTGGCGCTATGACACATCAGCCGTAGGAGAATCAACTCTTTGGCTGAGCTTGTTTTAGTTTCTTCTGTGCCGATTGCAGCAGTTGTTGGGTTTCTCGATAGTCGCTTGTTCCTGGTTTGACCATTTTCAACCGATGGATTATTTTTTGCATCTGGCTGACTATCTGGTTGCGATCTACTTGGGAACTATCTTTGGGTATCGACGCAAGCAAAGTGTTGATTTGTTGTTGAGCATCATTGAAGGCTTCGTGAGACTCGCGTTCTGTTTTTAATCGAATTTGCACAGTGTCTAAATTCATTTGGTACGTTACCAGTAGCTTTTGCGCTTCCACATAGTCAACGTCTTCCAGCCGAACGTTTTGCAGTTGGGCAATCGCCTTGTACCACAAACTTTCACCTTGTTGCCACCGCTGTGCAGTATGGGGTGGATTTTGCCCAGTTTTAGCAGCAGCAAAAGCATATTGTTTGGCGGCTTGAATTAAAGTATTGGTGCGTCCCAAAATCTGCTGTTGTTGAGAAAGTTGGGACTTGATTTGCTCAAATCTATCGCGAATATTGGCAGTTTGCTGATTAGGGATTGTCTGCGTATCGTACCCGCTAACATAGCGCCGACCCTTGCGGTTGTAAGAGTGTCGCCGCGAAGAAACTGTATCTGAAACAGGTAGATAATCAATATGTGTTTTGGCTTCACTTAATTTATTTTCACCTAATGCCAAACTTGCTGCGGTCTTGGCTTGGTTAATTAATTCTTCTGCTTGGTCTAAAGATGCGATCGCTTCCTGATAGCGATCCTCTGTACTCATGGGGGCATTTTGTCCCGCTGGCTGATGAGCTGTGGGAGATAGCAAAATTGCCAAAACAAGCGTCCCCGTTCCCCCAACTAGCAACACAGCCCCCCCAGCTACCGCACAGCCAGCTAATTTGATTTTGCCGAATATTCCCAGGGGACGGTTGGCTTTTGCTGCCGCTAGCAATGCTTTCTGGCTGAAGTTTGCATAGGTGGCAATAACGATTTTCCGCAGTTCTTCTAAGGAGGCAGGTGAGCCTGGTTGCGATCGCAGTTTTTCTAATTCCTCTAGTACAATCCGCTGCTCCATTTGGCTCAAAGCATCATTACCAGCACATTTCTTCACTTCGGTGTGGAGGATTTGAAAAGCGCGATTGTTGAGACGGGACATAAACTACACCCAGCAACTCATGTTAGTGTTCCCGCAACTGCCTGGAAAATCACACAAATCAGGTTCGCTCAATGGCTCCTCAGAACTTCCTCAGATGGCAATCACATCTACCCAGCTTGCAGATAGTGTTCATCTTCCAAAGCATTTCCCACTTTTCTATAGCGACTCTAAATAATTCGTGAAAGTGAGATGCCCAACTTCTTAGCGGGACTTAGACAGATTTCAAGCCCAAACAAAGCCCAAAGCAGCTTTAAAAGCGAAGAATACGTCCCGATTGTGGTTCAGCCACTCGATAAAACGGAAAGACATCGC
>NZ_JACJTV010000037.1 GCF_014698845.1 Coleofasciculus sp. FACHB-1120
CTCGCTCACTTCACTCTTGTTGAGTCCATCTAACTCGATTGCTTGGATGACCTTCCGGCGTAAGTCATAACTGTAAGCTTTTGCCATCACAGAGTTTCCAGTCACTTCTATCACCACTCTACGTCCTAACTGAACTGGCGACAGCTATAACTACTTGGACTCAGTTGAATGCTTTCTCTATCACTTCGGTGTAGCAAAGTGTTGGACTGCTAATACTACCTCGGCGATTTACGCCAACCATTTGCTATCGCCTCTGCCTCTGTGCAAAACCACTTCTCCCCACTTGCTGGCTCAATTCGTGTTGACTCATAATCCTCACCCCCCAGAACGTGGTAAATCTTGTTTCCCGTTCCAACGGAAATGTTTCCTTTAATATTGCATCTTGGTTTTGTAACAGATGTAACAAATGTATTTGGAGATGAAGAACGGCTACCACTATATTCCGGAGAACGGCTGTCGCTAAGTTTCATTGCCACAATCGCAATAAGACCTACTATAGCAATGCGAATAACCTTTTGCAGTCCGTGTTTTGTCGCGTTTCGCTTATTCTTATCACGAAAAGATTGAGGTGCAATCCCTTCAATTGACGCATTGGAGGCACGAACTTTTCCATTTGCCTCAGTTGTTAACTCGTAAAAAATTGTATCCCCTACTTTTGGGCGGCGGCTTGCCCCTTTGAGCGCACTGATATGAAGAAAAACTTCTTTACCTGCATCACTAGGTTGTATAAAGCCGAAACCCCGATCGTCCTTCCATGTTTTCAGTTGACCCTTATGCGGAACAGGTTTCATAAAAGAGCCTCATTTTATATGCCCATTTCGTAGTGTTCGCACATGAAAACAAAGTGACAATACTAATTTCTCCCATTCATAACTTTACGGTATCTTAACGCCAAAACACGGACAGATAAAAATTGAAATGCTGCTTCCACTGAGATATTAAGCAACCCAACCAATTATATTGAGTTGCCTGGTTGGATGAGCATTCATTGCTAGCGATCTCGCTTTGCTTGGGAGGATGCGATCGCTCAGGTTAGCGCAATAATAAGTTGATATAAAAAAACAAGGCAAAAGTTTTAACTTTTGCCTTGTTTAACGGGCTAGGAGGGATTCGAACCCCCGACACCGTGGTCCGTAGCCACGTGCTCTAGTCCACTGAGCTACAAGCCCTTGCCAGAAACTTATAATAGCATAGCCTAACCGTATGACGCAAAATTTTTCTCAAAATCAACCGCTCACTCATCTGGATGCCCACGGTGAGGCTCAGATGGTAGATGTTTCCGGCAAAGAACAAACTCGACGCCATGCTGTTGCTGCGGCACAAGTGCGGATGTTGCTAGAGACATTTGAGGCGATTCAGGCGGGGAACGCGCCGAAAGGAGATGTACTGGGAACTGCGAGATTGGCTGGGATTATGGCAGCAAAGCAGACTTCTGAGCTAATTCCCCTGTGTCATCCCTTGCCAATTCATAAAGTAGAAGTTCATATCGTGCCTGACGCCCAGTTGCCGGGATATCAGATTCAAGCGGAAGTCGTCACCAAGGCGGAAACTGGCGTGGAAATGGAAGCGCTAACAGCCGTTTCTGTCGCTGCACTTACCCTCTACGACATGGCGAAAGCGTTGGAAAAAGGGATGGTGATTGAATCGATTCGCTTGGTGAGTAAGACGGGTGGCAAGTCGGGAGATTACCTGCGCCAGGGACAGGGCAGTTAGCGGCTTAGAATGAATTTAGTTGTTAGCGCTAACAACTCATAACTCATAACTTATAATTCATCACTTCCATGCCTCCTCGTTGGCCTCGAAAACCAGACCGTAATGACCCCGCCTATCGTCGCCTCGACGATAGAATGAATTTTGCCATCCATGTGGCGATTTTTGGTGCCTGTAATTCTGGCTTGTGGTTTTTCCACAACTTGCAGAATGCTACATGGCCTTGGGCAACCTGGGTGACAGGCGGATGGGCGTTAGTCTTAGCTACCCACGCTCTGTATATCTTTGCACTCGCAGATTATTCCGACCCAGTAGCCGAATCTGCAAATACTAGTGCTGGTTTAGGATTCCAGCCCAAAACCAAAGAGAAATCCAAAAAAACTACCTAAAGATAGATCGCTGTCTCTTGCTTTTCGTGGATTAAAACTCGGACGGGGATCAATTGCAATGAAAGCATTAGATTCCCTATCCGCATAACCAAAGTAAATCCTATGGCTAGAACCAACACTTCTGAAGCAATTGAATCCCTCGCCGCCGAAATCGGCGAAAACGTTTACATCGATGTGGCTAAATGGCACCTCTATTTGCAAGATGCCAAGCTGCATACGGTTGTGGCAGAAAAGTTGTATCCCCTATTGGCTGATAAGTCTCTAGATGAAAATCAGGTGTCGAAAGTCCTGCAAAATATTCCCGTCAAGTTAGGCGGCGGGAAGCGGGAAGTTCCTCTAGTGGATTTGTTGCCTACGCAGTGTCAGGCAAACCTGATGGAGCTTCTGGAAGAATTCCAGCGCAACCTATAAACAAGCTGTAGCTTTTCCCTTCCCCTTCCCTAGGGAAGGGGAAGAGGATTACGTCTGCCCGATCCGAAACCGGTTGGCAAGAGTTAGTTGCATTACTAAAAATGTTTAGTTTGATACGCAGAAGTTTTGATTAACTTGCGACGATAAGCGTATTGACCGTAAACACTAACCAGATAAGGCATTAGGTAGGTTAGTAATACAGAAATCCAACGATCGCGCGTCATTCCGCCTCGGAAAAAGGCAACCCCATGATTGATCAAAAACAAAAGAGTCCCGACAAATAGAGCCGTTTTCAATCCGGTCGGGATAAACTCTTTGTCAAATAAGCTGACAAGATATGCTTTAAGTGTCTTCATGATGATCAAGGGTTGCGATCGCTAAGCTAGATGAGCCAATCCTCAATACTCATCTGGGCTTACTGTTAGATATCACACCTTCCTCTTCAGGTTTGGTATTGTTTCATACACCTGATTGAGCTGGTTCAAGTGCGATCGCTACCTCGCAAAGCGTTGGCGAATCCGCGACACAAAAATATCGACTTCTGGCAAATTTAGCCGCGTCGCCAACAAAGCATAAACGCCTAAGCCGACTAACCCAGCGACACTAAGTTGCAACAACTGCACCAGCAACCCATTCGCATTCCAGACTTGTTGAAAACCTGTACTGACACCCCAACTCGCTAAACCAGCCACAAAGCTAGCACCTGTCAAACCCAAAATTGGCAAACTCCACTCTTGCCAAGGCAAGCCGTTAAGCTTGCGATTCAAAATCCAAACGAGTGCCACGACTGAAATGGTATTCACCGTCACTGTGGCTAAAATCAAACCGGGTGCGCCAAAACGTTGAACAAGAATAAAATCTAGCAGAGCATTCAAGAAGATATTCACGATACTGATGCGAAAGGGCGTCTCTCCATCGCCCAAGGCATAAAATACCCGCACCAGTACATCGCGCCCCAAGTAGACAAACATCCCAATCCCATAAGCAATTAGCAATGAAGCCACCAACTCAGATGCCCCAGACTTAAAGGCTCCGCGTTGATAGATTACTTGGACGATGGGGACTGCTAGCGTTATCATCAGGGCACTCAAAGGCAACATGGTAATCGCAGTCAGGAGTAATCCTTGACGAATTCGTTGCTTGAGTTCGGGCCAATTTTCAGGGGCAGAGAGTCGCGAAAAAACCGGCAGCAGGGGGACTAAAATTACATTCGAGATAATTCCTAGGGGCGTTTGAACTAGAAGCCCCGCATAGGTCATGGCAGCCGCGGCTGTGGGGATATACGAGGCGAAAAATAAATCGGTGTAGAGGTTAATTTGCAGCATCCCAGAGGAAAGCGTCGCCGGTCCCATTACCTTCAGGACATCCTTGACTCCTGGCTGATGCCAGTCAAACCGCAAGCGTAACTTACCCAAGCCAGCCCGCCATTGGGCAACGAGTTGGACTAGCCACTGCAACACGGCACCGGCAAGGCTTCCCCCCGCCAAAACCAGCCCCCCCAGTTGGGCGTATTGGGGTAGGTTGATTTGGTTGCCGAGTTGTAGCGCCAAGATTGCCAGCCCGCCAATTACGGTAATGCTGGAGAATAAGGGACTAACCGAGGGTAGCCAGTACATATCCGCCGCATTGAGGGTGCCAAAGCCAATCCCAATCAGCCCAGCCATCAGTGCCATCGGAGCCATGATCTGTAACTGCTGGATCGCGATCGCTCTTACTTCCATTCCTTGCGGCGTCTCGCTTAAACCGGGTGCTACCAGGTTAATAAAAACACCCGCAAACAGGATTAAGACGATCGTGACGAGTAGCAGTATTCCGCCTACCATCGTTGTAATCGTCTCCACTAAAGGCGCGGCTTCCGATTTGTCGCGCTGCTTGGCTAAAACGCTGACAATCGCACTGTGAAAAGGGCCATTGATGCCGCCCAGTAAGATCAGCAAAAAGCCAGGAATCACATAAGCGTAGTTGTAGGCATCGGCAACGACACCCACGCCAAAAGCGGCGGCGATCGCTTGTTGACGCACCAACCCAAAAATTTTACTAATCAGCGTAGCAATTGCCACAATTCCGGCAATGCTAGCGAGTGTCCGAGCGGTTTTCTGCTTTTCAGTCACGAACGGTTAACAATCCCTCAATTGGCTCATCTTATTTAAACGCAAAGGTTAACCCCAAGGTACGCCAAGTTAAAATCTCCTTTGCGCTCCTTTACGATTTCCCTGGCTTACCAAAAATACTATGGATTGGCTCTACCGCTACCCGACTCTCTCCTCCGGAATTTTGCTCAAACGCTACAAGCGTTTCTTTGCCGATATTGAACTTGCGTCCGGGGAGGTTATTACCGCCCATTGTCCAAATACCGGCCCAATGACTGGGGTTTCAACGCCCGGTAGTCCCGTGCAGGTGTCGTATAGCGACAATCCCAAGCGGAAATTGCCCTATACCTGGGAAATGATTCAAGTTTACGATACCGAACCGACTTGGGTGGGAGTGAATACCGCTTTGCCTAATCGGGTCGTTAAGTTAGCACTAGAAAAGTTCCTGTTCCCAACATTGGGCAATTACAGCCAAGTTCGTTTTGAGGTGCCCTATGGAGTAGAAAAAAATAGCCGGGTAGATTTTTTACTGACTGGTAATGACTCCGATTTACCCATTTATTTGGAAGTCAAAAGCACGACTTGGGCGCAAGGGAAACTGGTGCTATTTCCCGATACAGTCACGACACGAGGACAAAAGCATCTGCGGGAACTGACCGCGTTAATTCCTCAGATGCGGGCGGTAATGCTTTATTTTGTGAATCGCGGTGACTGTACTCATTTTGCGCCTGGAGACACTACCGATCCACTGTATGGAAAATTATTGCGCGATGCGATCGCCCAAGGGGTGGAAGTATTACCCTGTCGCTTTGAAGTTACCCCAGAAGGAATTCGCTACTTGGGTTTAGCCGATTTTCTGCCTTCAATGCCCGCAGAGACAACTTGCCTATCTTTGGCAGAATAGCGATGCCTAAACAGTGGAACCTCACCCCTAACCTCTCTCCGTGAACGGAGAGGGGAATATGGAACCCTTCCCCGTGAACGGGGAGGGGCAGGGACAGGGTTAAAAAACGGAAAGGTAGCCCAAATGCAAAGCGATAGGTATCTTGAAAAATAGCTAACTTCGATTGAGTAAAGGCAAATTGGAGCTAAAAAACGTCATTATTGCACACAAGGCGGGAGATCCCCTCAGCCGTAGCTGGGCAGAAAAGTGCGCCAAACAACTGGAAAAACGCAATTGCCACGTACTGATGGGGCCAAGTGGGGCAAAGGATAACCCCTACCCAGTGTTTTTGGCTTCTGCAATGCATCCCATCGACGTGGCGATAGTATTGGGCGGCGATGGTACGGCTTTGGCTGCGGCGCGGCATCTATCTCCAGAGAAAATCCCGATTTTGGCGGTAAATGTGGGGGGACACCTGGGATTTTTAACCCAGCCGTTTGAGGATTTTCAAGATACGGAGCAACTTTGGGACAGACTTAGTGAATATCGCTATGCAATCGAGCGGCGGATGATGTTGCAGGCGGCGTTATTTGAGGGAAATCGCACGAATTTAGAACCTGTGAGCGATCGCTACCTTGCACTCAATGAAATGTGCATCAAACCTGCCTCTGCCGACCGCATGATTACCTCGATATTAGAAATGGAAATTGATGGCGAGGTGGTCGATCAATATCAGGGAGATGGACTGATTGTTTCTACTCCCACTGGCTCCACTTGCTACACCATCTCTGCCAATGGCCCGATTGTCCACTCTGGCATGGAAGCGATTACCGTTACGCCCATCTGCCCGCTAAGTCTGGCGAGTCGCCCAATTGTCATCCCTTCTGGTTCTGTCGTCAGCGTTTGGCCTTTGGCTGACTACGAGCTAAACACTAAACTATGGATGGATGGCGTCTTGGCAACTGCCATTTGGCCCGGACAGCGCGTTGATATTCGCATGGCAAATTGTCTTGCTAAGTTCATTATTTTGCGGGAAAACTATTCTTATTACCAGACCCTCCGCGAAAAGTTGCAATGGGCAGGAGCCAGAATTCGGTACAGTAATAATCACCGGAATTAGGAGCAGTAAGCAGTTACGAAAATTCAGCGCCAGCTTTCTCAGGAGCTTTGTGCCAGAATTAACCCAATCGTTTTAAATTTGTGAGCAATGGCTTGGGCGGCTGGACATTCGTTACAGAACGGCAAGTACACTATCGAGAAAGTGCTTGGAGGGGGTCGCTTTGGTATTACCTATCTCGCTAATGCCAAAGGTGAAAGGGTTGTCATAAAAACCCTGGGTGATGCTCTGCTGAATAACTCGGACTTTAACAGGTTTCAGCAAAACTTTGTTAAAGAAGCATTCAAACTGGCTAAATGCCAACATCCTCATATTGTGCGGATGCTTGAGGAACCGTTTCTAGAACAGGAGCCATCCCAAAACAAAGAACTGTGGTGTATTGCGATGGAGTATGTTGCTGGAATTGATCTAGCCCATCGACAAAGCGCTATTTTATCAATTGAAGAAGCTCGCTGTTATATTCAGCAGATTGGTGAAGCTTTAATGGTGGTGCATCAGAAGCAGATGGTGCATCGGGATGTGAAACCAGCCAATATTATGATTAGGTCGGGTAAGAGTGAGGCTGTTTTAATTGATTTTGGGTTAGCGCGGGATTTTGACCGCAAGTTGAGTGCAAGCGTTCTTGATACGGAGGCTGAACCAAATTTTGCTGCGCCTGAACTTTATTCCCGAACTGCTGAATTAGGAGCTTATACCGATATTTATTCCCTAGCCGCAACGCTATACAACTTATTAACAGGACAACTGCCCACCAGTGCAAAGGAGCGTCAGCTTAACAATACTCCTTTGAAGCCACCAAAAGAAATCAATCCTCAGATAAGTGATAAAGTAAATCGCGCTATTCTTCGGGGAATGGAACTAGATGCTAAAGAGCGCCCTAAGTCAGTAGAGGAATGGCTGGACGATTTGGGATGGAAGCGTGAGGCGACTGGTATCCCTAATTCGCAGATTGAAGCGGAATCAGATAGACAGACACGATTAGCAGAGCAACAAGTTAAGTTAGGAGTCGCAAATTTGTGGATAGCAGTGGTGATTGGGGTAGTATCAATTTTGGTGGGGGTGTTGTTAACAGTATATGGCGATCAATTGAAATCTATTTTCGTCAATCCTTCCTCGCCACCCTCTTCAGAACCATCGCCAGCTACCACTTCAAAAACACAAAGTTCGCCTATTAAATCGCTGCCAAAAAACTAGGGGTATTGCATTTCTATGCCCCAGATATATTCCACCAATAATTCGTGAAGGCGAGATACCCGACTTCTTAAAGAAGTCGGGTATCTGAACCACTGGCATCTCACAACTAGGGTAATTTTCCTGGCACTTAACATCGTTAACTGAGATGTAATGGACTAAAAAGCCTGTGTAAAAATGAATGTAGTCCTAGAGAAATTTTAATTATGTTTTGGACGGCAGGGCAACAGTTGGACAATGGCAAGTACGTCATTGACAGCATTCTAGGGCAAGGAGGATTTGGGGTTACTTACAAAGCAAGGCATGGGAGGCTGAATCATCTAACATTTGTGATCAAAACTCCCAACCCGTTTTTGAGAAAAGATCGAGAATATGCCCGGTATGTAGAGCGGTTTATCAAAGAAGCCCAACTGCTAGCCCAACTGTGTGCCAATCCTCATCCCCATATTGTGCGGGTTAGCGACTTATTTGAGGAAGGCGATATGCCTTGCTTGGTGATGGAGTATATTCCAGGGGAAAACTTATCTCACGCAGTAGAGTGCAAGGGGGCGTTACCTGAAACTGAGGCGGTGGAGTATATTCGTCAGGTTGGGGATGCTTTGGCATTCATACATCAAGCGAAGCTGGTACATCGAGATACCCATCCGGGTAACATCATGCTGCGTCCAGGTAGAGATGCTGATTTATCCCGTCTGTCTCAAGCTATTTTGATAGATTTTGGGTTGGCTGGAGAAATTCTTCCTAAAAGCCCTACTTCAAGACATTTTGCCAATAAAGATTTTGCTCCCTACGAGCAAATGAAGGGTAGTGTAGCGCCTACCGTAGATGTGTACTGTCTCGCTGCCTCACTGTACTATGCCGTTACTCGTGAATATCCGGCAACTGCTTGGGATCGCAGGTATCACAGCGCTGATTTAGTGGCACCACAGCAACACAATCCCAGGATTAGCAAAGAGTTGAATCAGGCAATTCTGGCAGGGATGGCATTAGAACCGGAAAACCGCCCTCAATCAATGGAGGAGTGGTTGCAGATGTTGGTTCCAGAGGTTACTGGTGACGATTTGAGTTCTGAGAGGGGAATAGATTACAACAAACTGCGAAAGTTACTAGCATCTAGGAACTGGGAAGAAGCAGATCAAGAAACAGGAGACAGGATACTAGAGGCAATCGGTCAAGAAGACTGGTGGGATGTCACATCAAACGATATAGATAAATTTCCCTGTGCCGACCTCGGCACGATTGACACTCTCTGGATAAAATACAGCAATGGGCGCTTTGGCTTTAGCGTGCAAAAGCGCATCTGGGAAAGCGTCGGTGGGAAACCGGGTTCGTGTGACTATGAAATATATGAGAAGTTTGGCGATCGCATCGGCTGGTACGTGAAACAAGAAGACGAATGGCTCCCCCGAAGTAACCTGACCTTTACCCTCAATGCCGTAGAGGGGCATCTCCCGTCTGCACCCTTGCACCCTTGGGAAAGTGTTGCACCCGAATTGACGTTGTGTGTTGTATATGATTGGGTATGTCTTGTTCTCCGCATTGAGACTTGTAAAGTCTAGCATTGCTTAGTTACAGCGGATTGTAACTATTTGCTATTACAAAGTTTTGAATGGCGAGGCATCTGTAAAAGCAAAAAGTTTCGTGTCAGCTTAAGAAGATATCATCTTGAATGCGATCGCGCCTGTAATTAAATCAAGAGCGCGATCGCTATCTATTTTAAACGCACAGCAGCTTATTTCTTTTTCTCACGCTTCGGCTTTTCTGGTTTATCTGACTCTGCACCTGATTTTTGAGTTAGCTTTTCTTTTTCCTGCTTCAGTTGATCCTGCGATCGCTGTTTGGCTTCTATGGCTTGCTGGTAATCTGACTTGTATCGAATCGCTTTGTCATAAGAAGCGATCGCTTCTTCGTACCGCTTTACGTTAAACAACGCATTCCCTCGGCTGAACCAGCTTTCGTAGTGATCTGGCTTGATGGCAACGGCTCGATTATAAGACGCGATCGCTTCTTGATATTGTTTCAAGTTATAAAGTAAATTGCCTCGATTGTACCAAATGAGGTAATCGCCCCGATTAAATTTTAAGGCTTGGTTATAGGAAGCGATCGCTTCTTCATATCGTTGTAATTGATGCAGCGACCAACCAATCCCGTACCAGCCTTTAGAGTAATTTGGCTGAATTTTAGTAACTTGTGTATACGAGTCAATTGCATCTTTATATTGCTGCAAATTCACTAACGCATTCCCCCGGCTATACCAAGCTTTGAAGTGATTCGGTTGAAATCTTACCGCCTTGTCATAAGATTCAATCGCGTCTTGATAACGTTGTAAGCTCATTAGCGAGTTACCCCGATTGTACCAAGCTTGGGAGTAGTCGGATTTGGATTCTACAGCTTTGTCATAAGACGCGATCGCTTCCTCGTATTTTTGCAAATTGTGCAGCGTCCAGCCCCTACTGTACCAAGCTTGATAGTAGTCCGGCTTAAATTGCACCGCCTTATCAAAAGATTCAATCGCTTCTTGATATTGCTGCAAATTCGTCATTGCTTCACCGCGACCATTCCAAACTTCTGGTGAATTGGGATTAATGCTTAAAGCTTTCTCAAAAGAATCAATCCCCTCTTTGTATTGCTCCAATTTATCTAGCGCATAGCCCCGACCCGCCCAAGCTTCAAAGGATTCTGGGCTAATCTGAATGGCTTTGTCGTAAGCTTCGATCGCTTCTTTGTATTTATTCAGGTTGAAGAGGATTTGACCGCGACCATTCCACGCTTCTAGATAGTCTGGTCTAATTTTAAGGGCTTTGTCATAAGCATTAAGCGCTTCTTCATTTCGATTTAATTCTGAAAATGTCTTGCCTTGGTTATACAAGTCAGTCGCATTAGAAGAGTTAATAAAATTAACCATGAAAATGGCTGCCCCCGTTCCCAATCCTAGGGCAATTGTTGAAATTAAAATTTTCCAGGGAAGGGAACGCGATTTTTTGTTTTTTTTCTGGCTTGTCGGACGAACAGGTGATTTGACAGAGGGTGAAACCATCATTGTGACACCCGTTGGTATCTTCAAATCTTTCAGAGCTTGCAATGCTTCAGCAGCAGATCGGTAGCGCTGCCGAAAATCATAACGCACCATTTTGTCTAACACATTTGCCAGGGAGTTGCTGACTGAGGAATGGTTGCGCCAAATAATTTCACCCGTATTAGGATCTTCTGGTAATTCGTTAGGAAATAAGCCGGTGAGAGCCTGAATTCCTATCATGCCTACCGCATAGATATCACTGCTTAACTTGGGGTTTCCGTTCGCTTGTTCGCTGGGCAAGTAGCCGGGAGTGCCAATGGCAACAGTCAAGCTACTTTTAGCTCCATTAATTATTTGAGTGCTAATTCGTTTAACTGCACCAAAATCAATTAAAACTAATTTATTATCTTGTTTGCGTCTAATTAAATTTCGCGGGTTAATATCGCGGTGAATAACATTTTGTTGATGAACAAATTCTAATATTTCTAAAATTTCTTGTAATAGAGAAATCACTTCATCTTCAGATAGCGGCGGGATGACTCCACTGCTACCACCTGTGGGGAGTTCCTGGCTAAGATCGCCACCTTCAATGAATTCTTGAACCAGATAAAACTCTTGATTTTCCTCGAAGTAAGCAAAAAGCCGAGGAATCCGATCGTGATTCCCTAACTGGTGCAGAACTTTTGCTTCCGTCTCGAAGAGGCGTCTCGCGGTTTGCAACGTCTGGGGATCGGTTGCTTGAGGCTTGAGTAGCTTAACAACGCATCGAGGCGTGCCAGGAAGATACATATCTTGGGCAAGATATGTTTGACCAAACCCTCCTCCCCCCAAGGAGTTCATGATTTGGTAGTGTCCTCCCAGTGTTTGTCCGATCGTTAAGTTCATGTGGTTTCGTAGCAGTTACCGTTGGGAAAGCGTCTTCGCAGAAAAATCGCGCAATCATTGAAATCGATTTTGGCACAGAAGAACTTGCCTAACTCCACCTACATGGGTGAAAGCAATCCATCAGGTGATTTGATGCGATCGCTTCACTGGACACGCCGCCGCTTCCAGTCAACCCCCCATCGCGCGCTCGCTCTCAGCTCAAACGTCTTTCTCAGGGTAGGCGATTGACTCTACCCATAGCAAGGGGATTGCTGGTGAGCTGAAACATACTTTTGTCAATATGCAACCAGGCTCTTTTGATAAAAGTTAACCATATCCACACCAATGATAAAAAAGTTTGTCTTTGCTACGCTTCTAGCCTTTTCAGCGCCTCTCGCTCTCTCTACGTTAGGTCTTGCCCAATCTAGCGCCCCAGGTACACCAACCACACCAGGCGTAACCCCGCCAACCACACCAGGCGTAACTCCCGCAATCCCACCAACCACACCAGGCGTAACCCCGCCAATCACACCAGGCGTAACCCCGCCAACCACACCAGGCGTAATCCCGCCAATCACACCAGGGATTCCGCCCGTGACACCCGTGATACCGCCAACCACACCAGGGATTCCGCCCGTGACCCCCGTTATACCGCCGACCACACCAGGGATTTCGCCCGTAACACCCGTTATACCGCCGACCACACCAGGCGTAACACCAACGACCCCATCGATTACACCAGCCATACCACCCGCGACGCCACTACAGTGAACTGTAACGATTGGTATCTAGAGAGTGGTCTGTCAACATTGATGTAAAAAGTAGAGGCTTTCCGACCCGAAAGCCTCTACAAACCCTAAAAACATTCTTGGCACAGCAATAAACTTGGATTTTTTGAACCATCATCGGGGTGCAAGTTGAGAAATACACCCTCAACTGTAAGCTTCTAAACACTGTAGGCTTCTAAACGAGGTAAAGAGTCTCAGCATGAGCGTATGGGCACAACAAAACTATAAATAACTCTTTATTTGAGAAAGTCGGGTTCTGGTATCTGGGCGCGATTTTAGATTTATTTGCACCTAGGTGTGTAACACATATCACTGAGTTCCGGAAATAGATGTGAATTGCTGAAAAATTATCTAGATGTGGTTTGAAAATTCACTGGATAACGAGCTAGCAATTTACTCCATGATCGGGAAATTAATAAAAGGGCGTTACCAAATTGTCCAACTCCTGATGTCTGGAGTTTTTGGACAGACCTATATTGCTGAAGACATTGACCAAGTAGGCAACCCAAAATACGTTGTCAAGCACTTTAGCCATGCAAGTTCAGAACCCAACAGTTTGGAAAGTGCAAGGCGTCGGTTCCGTAGCGAAACAGAAATCCTGACAAAACTTGGCAAGTATACCCGAATTCCCCATCTGTTGGAATTCTTTGAAGAAAACCAAGAATTTTATTTAGTACAAGAATTTATTCAAGGACATCCGCTGAGTGCAGAACTGCCGATGAGTCAAGGCTGCGTCAAACGCTGGACAGAAACCGAAGTTGTAGAAATGCTGCAACAAGTCTTGCATATTCTGGCATTTGTTCACAGCCACGGCATCATTCATGGCGACCTCAACCCGAATAATTTAGTCAGACGCGCAGAGGATAGCCAATTATTTCTAGTAGATTTTGGTGCAGCACAGTCACAGCATTCAATTCCCGATTTAACACAGCCCGATCTAGCACAGCCCGATCTAGCACAGAGCAAAACGACCCTAGCCGTCGGTGGCTTAGGCTACATTCCCTCAGAGCAACTCATCGGACATCCCCGCCGGAATAGTGATATCTATGCGTTGGGAGCGATCGCTATCCAAGCATTAACCGGCGTGGAACCTGCACAATTAAAAGAAGATCCTGAGACGGGTGAGCTGATCTGGCAGCACCTTTTTATCAGCAGACCCTCAATGCGTGTCCTGAGCGATCGCTTAGTTCCTGTCCTGAACAAAATGGTACGCTACCACTTCAAAAGCCGCTACCAGTCAGCTTCGGAGGTATTGCAAGCCCTCCAGTCGTTGGATGGAAGCCAGAAGCCTGTCGTCAAGACAACCAACCAGCCACCCGTACAGAAGGCAGTCGTTCATCGTCACAAAAAAGAACCTCAAAAAGCCACAATTAAAGAAATTTCCCCTCAAAACTCAAGTAAAACAGAGGGAAATACTCGCTCTTACAAACCTCAACATTCTCCGATTCTGACTGGACTTGGAATCGGAATTGCGGCGAATAGTTTAGTGATAACCGGCGGACTTTATTCTCTGCTAAATGCTTTTCCGTCAGAGTCTTCATCAGACATTTTAGTTACAGCACAGGACAAATATCAGAAGGGAGATTTCCAAAGCGCGATCGCTCTGGCAAAATCTATTCCCGAAAAAAGTCCCATCTATCCAGAAGCTCAAGCTACCGCACGCGAGTGGAGCCAAGAATGGCATACCGCTGCCGCTCAATTTCAAGCCGCCGAACAAGCATTTAAGGAAAGCCGGTGGTTAGATGTGCTAGAGGCAGCTCGTAAGATGCCAAAAATTGCCTACTGGCAAAAAAAGATAGAGCCACTTGTGCAGAAAACTCAACCCAAGATGGAAGAAGAATCTCAAAAATTATTAAAAAAAGCCTACGAGCGAGCAGCCGAAAAAGACTTTACCAGCGCCCTAAACTATCTCAAATTAATTCCTCAAGAAACGCCTGCCGGAGCAAAAATTCAACCGAAAATTGCAGAATATACAAAAAAGCAACATATCAAAGCTGATTATTTGTTACAACAAGCCTACGAGCGGGCATTCGTAACGGACTTTGCAGGTGCGTTAAATTATCTCCAACAGATTCCCCAAGACACCCCTACCTACACCAGAGCTTTAGCCAAGAGTACGGAGTATGCCGAAAAGCAGTATCTCCAAGCGGAAGCCGAAAAAAAGGCGGAAGCTGAAAAAGCTGCCCAATCCGCTGCTCAGATTGCAGTAGAGCGCCCAGATATATTTAGAAGCAGGGAAACGGGGGCGAGGTATCGAGATATCAATCCTGGTAGCCGCCTTCAAGAAGTTACCCTAAGACTCATTCCCAGAAGGGGGAATTGATCGACGATCTGCTTCCCGGCTCCCTCTGGAGTCTATTGCAACGGGTTCTATTTTAAGGCTACGTTAAGGGAAGGTTTTCCACATCTGGGCTGTAATGAGTGAAAAGAACGAAGGGATAAAAATTCTTAGCGATAATCGGCAAGCCCGTTTCCTTTATGAAATTTTGGAAACCTATGAGGCGGGAATCGAGTTAACGGGTACCGAGGTCAAATCGATTCGTATGGGTCAGGCCAATTTACGAGATGGCTATGCCCTGATTCGCGATGGTGAGATATGGCTGCTGAATGTCCACATTTCCCCCTACAAAGGCATCGGTGCGTTTTTCAACCATGACCCCCGCCGCACTCGCAAATTGCTACTACACCGTCAGGAAATTCGCAAGCTGATTGGCAAGGTGGAACAGCAAGGCTTAACGTTAATCCCTCTGAAAATGTATTTGAAGGGGGGTTGGATTAAAATCAGTTTGGGTCTTGGCAAGGGTAAAAAGCTACACGACAAGCGCGAAGACATCAAGCGGCGCGATGATAGACGCGATATGGAACGGGCGATGAAAAATTACTAAGGGGAGTGGGCAGTCAAGGCAAATCTGGCAAAATTTGGTTGACATTTTAATCCGCCAACCCCCGATCAATTGGGGGATAAAAAACGAATTGCAAGTGAAGCATCAACAAGCGGGAATTGGGATGAAGTGCTAGTTCAACGACCGGAAGCGTCCCTTAAGATTAATTTTGGCTGTGTGTTTCATCTCGTCGATAACGAATCCCATTCACGTCTAAATTTGGGTTAGAGAAGCTGTAGTTTTCTAGCTCTCGAACATCATCATCAATATAGAAAATGGCTTGAATGGGGCCGTAACGCTCTCGAATTGCTAACTCAATGCGCTCGGCAATTAAAGAAGCAATCCCCATAAACTCTGGATGCAGAATTAGATGCATCTGCACCAATACCAAACGCCCGACAATTCCTCGCGATTCAATCTGGTAACAGTGGGTGACGCCTCCAACCTGACGGGCAATTTGCGCCAAAACTTCAGGAGCGATCGCAGTCTGCTGCATCATCAGCGGTAACTGCCAATTCACCACGTACCAACAACTTCTCACGGCTAGAAGAACTAACACAACTGCCAGCATTACATCGAGCCAGAATAGACCCCACATCACTCCTACCAAGCCTGCTAGCACTAAGAGGGTCAGTCCCACATCTTTTAACAACTGAATGGCATTAAACCGTACAGCAGGGCTATTTAAAACTCTGGCTTGGTACACGCCGATGAGCGCGAGAGCCAGGGTAGCGGTGACAACTACTCCCAGCAATTGAATCAGGGGTAGACTCACTTCGGTAGGAAACGGCAGATCGACAACCCTCGTCGCAGCGGCTAGCTGTTGAGCAGACATCCCCAGCAAATTTAAGCAGGCAAAGCCCAAAAAAGCTACGAGTAGAAGCGTTGCCACGCTTTCCAGTTTGCTATGACCATGCACCTCGCGCCCTGCTAGGCGGTCGGGTGCGGCAGTGACCAGCAAACTCAACAAGATACTAAAGCTAGTAATCACAGTGTGCAGCGACTCCGCTAGCAGACTGAGCGATCGCGTTGTCCAACCTGCTGAAACTTTAATTGATAAAACGAACAAGGTGAGCCAAAGCGTCGTAAATAGAACCCGACGACTGGCGCGATAGCGATTCTTTGCCTCAGTCATAGCATTTTAAGGAGTTATTAGTTTTTGGTTGTTAGTGTTTAGAAGTTTGGTTACTCTAGCAACGAACAACGAACAACGAACAACTCATGTCAAATTCTTCTTTTTCTAACCAGGTAGTTGAGGTCAGCACTCCCAGTTTAGATGCCAAGGCGATTCGATTATTAGTTTTAGATATTGATGGCACGATTGCCGGTGTCTCCAACACTATCAGAGAACCTGTACTTCGGGCAATTCGTGCCGTTCAAGCAAAAGGGATTCACGTTGCGATCGCTACAGGTCGGATGTATCGTTCTGCTGTGCGCTTCCATCAAGATGTTGGCTCGACGTTGCCGGTGATGGCTTATCAAGGTGCTTGGATTCAAGACCCCGTCACCCAGCAAGTTCTGCGTCACTCGCCCGTTTCTGAGCCAATGGTATTGCAATTGTTGGAACACTTTGAGGAGCCGGAATTGCGATCGCTCCTTTCTGTCCACTTCTACATCAATGACCAGTTATATGTTAGAGAACTGACATCGGCAACCAAAGCTTATTCAGAACGCTCCGGCATCCAGCCTATCGTTGTTGGCGACCTGCGGAACACTCTTTCGATTGCTGAACCGACAAAAGTTTTAGCGCTCTGTGACGACACGACTGTAATTGAAAATTTGCTCGGAACGTTACGAAAGCGTTACACCCCAGCCGAACTTTACCTAACCACCTCTGTCGCAACTTTCTTTGAAGCGACTCACCCCAGTGTGAATAAAGGAACGGCAGTGCGTTACTTAGCCGAAGAGATATTAGGGTTAGATGCCACTAATGTCATGGCGATTGGGGATAACTTTAATGATTTGGAAATGCTTGAATACGCTGGGATTGGTGTCGCGATGGGGGATGCGCCCGTAGATGTTCAAGCGATCGCGCAGTGGGTGGCTCCTAGTGTAGAGAAAGATGGTGCCGCCGCTGCCATTGAAACGTTTCTACTTTAAAACCCTTTAGATCAGAAAGAGGACCGACGACTGGCCGTGTTTCGTCTCGGTCCCCTCACTGGTTCGCTCCTCACACAAGAGCAATCATATTCGACATCATTCCATTTGTCTAGTGCTTTTTACAAAATTTTCTAACTAGGGATAGGCAGTGGTGAAACTAGTGGTGAAACTAAAGTTCGATGGGTGCCAAGATGCCCAGCCTGTGTTGCAAGAGGAATTTCAAAATTGTGCGAGTTCCCCCCACTAATCCCAATCTTGCCTGCGCCAGATGAGGCGTCTGAGTCTTCACTTCGCCAAAAATGCGACATTCACTGTAAAAGGTTTCAAAAGCCTGAGCAGCATCAAACGCCCGTTTTCCCCACTTTGGTTGATTCATGTCCCTCAGTTCATCTAGCAGCCCCAGCAACTGGGCGATTAAGCGGCGTTCTGCTGGATGAACCAACTGGAGTTTGCTGTCCGCAGTCAGCCAAGGAATTGGCTCTGGGTAGATCAGCCTCAGCGCGGGCGAGTCCTTGAGCTGGATTATCTTCTCCCGATGCCCTAAGCGCAGCAAAGAGCAGCAACGGGCATGGATGTACTGCACTTTTGAAAGACTTGATAGAGGTTGGGGGCAAGTAATCGGGAATTGGGAATTGGGAATTGAGACTTGGGCATCGGGAATTCGGTGAGTGCTAATCAGTTCGTCTGCTACTAAAAGCTGCAACCAACGGGCTATTTCCGCATCGGTGAGTTGGAAATCAATGAAACCAGGAGGAATCACTTGAATTGTCAAATTTTGTAAACCCGCCTTTTTCTGAGCGTCATCAACGCTAGTACAGAGATAGGCAGCTAGCTCCGTTGCAATGTCCAGGGCGGGCAGGTGCCAGAGAGCCGCAAGTTTGAGAGCGACACTTGACCTGTATCGGAGGCTCGTATCTTCCTGAAATCTCTGGAGAGGGATTTCGGCACCCCCGATTGGCTTAGCACTCAACAGCAGATTTTTCTCTGGCAGATGTGAAGCGATCGCGTCCTTGTCGAAAATGTACCTTTCTCTGTACAAACCGATAGCTGCTTGTAGCTGAATAAGCACCTGCTGCTTCAGCGATGGGCAATCAACAGCCGGTAAATTCACCTTCTCACTCCCTCCCTTTCAAAAGCGTATTCCGCTTATCTAGTCTACTTTTCTGCCCTCTACCTAAGGTTAGAACTTTCCCAGAATAATATCTAACTCCAGCAGGCGCGTAAGGAAGTATTTTTTGCTACCTTGTAAGCCTGGTAAAATTTATAAAAGATCATCGCTGCCACTTATGCATTCACCATCCTCCACATCAGAGGTATCTCGACCGTTTTTAACCTGGCAACGGATTCTAGACTGGGCGCAGGAACACTACCGTTATCGAACTTTCAGTAAAGATGAGCGGATTCCAGCGAGACCAGGACTTTTGTATCTAGTCCAACGAGGTGCCGTCCGCCTAGTCGGCACAGCTCAAGTTAGTGCCAACACCAGTTCTTCCGCTGCTAAAGCCCTACGTTTGAGTCCAGAAGAAGCTTTTTTAGGCTTTGTGGGTGCAGGACAACCATTTGAAATTGTTGCCCAGTCACCGTTTACCCTTCAGGCTTATGCCCACGTCGATCAAACTTCTGTAGTTTGGATGTACTGGCATGACCTAGACAACTGGCCTCACTTCCGTCGCGAGGTCTTTGATGCGTTTCGGTATCAGCACCAGCGCAAGCTACTGTGGCTGAGTACTCTAGGACAGCGACGGACAATCGATCGGCTGTTGGGCTTCCTGACGCTGTTGATCGAAGAATTTGGCGAACCTCAAGATAGCGGTTACTGCCTGCCCTTTCCCCTGACTCATGCCCAAATTGGTAGTGCCATTGGTTCTACCCGCGTCACCGTGACTCGGTTAATGGGTAAGTTACGTCAAAAAGGATTAATTAGAACTCAAGGGGATAATTTGCTGTGTTTACCGGCATCCGCTTTGAGTGTTAACAATAATTAGCTTTTTGGATGGATTGCCATCAGTTTGTTGTCCTGACGATTCCTCTTTTATAGGTAGCAGCGGATTAAGGACGAACGGGTACAAAATCATAGCCGGTTCCTGAGATGGTGCCCCGTTGAATGCGGACTAAAATGACGGCAGCATTGCGATCGCCTGACGGTAAAAACCGGATGACGCCAGATGCCCCGCTGGGCGAGAAATCCGATGAAATGAGGGCTTTTTGCACTCCGGTTCGGGTAGGATTGCGTTGCAAGGCTGCAATCAAAGCCTGGGTGGCGTCATAAGATAAAGCGGTACGCCAACTGACATCGCCACCCCAAAGTTGTCTGGATTGGCGGGGAAAGTTAGAAGTCGGATCGTTATTGATATGCCAAGGCACTGCCAGCACCATCTCAACTGCTGCCTCACCGCCCACCTCCAAAGTCTTGGGTGTGTAAACATCATCTCCCCCCAAGAGCTTTAATCGTTTGCGGTTTAGCTGCACGACTTGCAGGGCTTTGTCTAAAGTGTCTGTATTCGCTGCTAACATTAGCACTTCGGCACCTTGAGCGATCGCGAGATCGATACTTCTGGCAGCACTAAAACCGGGTTCGGATAAGTCAAACTCATTCGATACTTGTCCGCCTCCCAAAGATACGGCAGTGACAAATTCCGATTTCAACGATTGGCTATAGGCACTCCGGGAATTAAAGAAAACCGCTGCATTTTTCCGTTGCAATTTGTTGAGCATATAGTCAGATAATGCTCTTGCTGCCACATAGTCACTGGGAACCGTCCGAAAAACGTAGCGGCTAAAACCGGAAAGTTTAATTGAAGTGCTAGTAGGGGAAATGACGACTAATTTCCCATCATTATAAGTAGTTCCTGCCGCCAAAGTGACATCGCTGGCATAAGGGCCGACAACACCCAACACGTCTGGATTATTGACTAAGGCGGTAGCAATTTGTTTAGCAATTTCTGGATTATTGTCGTCATTCGCGATCGCTACTTTCACCGGAATTCCTTTAATTCCCCCAGCTTGATTAATTTCAGTTTGAGCTTGAGCGACGCCCCGCAACATTTCTAAAGCTCCATTGACATCCGTGCCAATTGGCACGGATGCGGCAATGGTATAGCTAATTTGCTTGCCGATCCGGGCATTATTGAGATAAATTAAAGCCTCTGGATTGTTGCGGTTCGCTTGGAGGGATGATTGGAAGTTAGCGATCGCGCTAGCAAAATCCCCGCTTGCAAATGCTTGCACTCCTGCTTGTTTCTCGGAGTTAGCATTCGCCGTTACTAAAGATTTTTCTCCTATACTAATTCGAGGGCTGATAGGACTTGGTGCGATAGGAACTGGACTTGATTGCACCGAATCCGGATTTTCCGGAGTATTTGGGGTACTGGAATTGCTCTTAAACCACCAATAACCAGCCCCCAACAGACCTGCTGTAATCAATAGGGACAGAACAAGAACCGTTGTTTCATTTTTATGGGACATGGATGGTTAAGCAGGAAGAAATAGGGCTTATTGATAAGTCTAATTAAATTCTTTTTCGCGTTGAAATATTTAGTTTAAATCACCTCTTAAACGAGAGTATTTAGCGGAGCCTGACAAATCCAGCTTCAGAAATCAGTTGCTGTCCTTGTTCTACCTGCAACAAATTCGCATAAGCTTCACCCGCTTGCTGTTCTCTCTGACCATTCTGTTTAATAATCACAAATAGCTTCCGAGTCAGGGGATACTGACCCGTTTGAAAAGCCTGAATATTTAGCTGATTGCGTTGATTAGGGCACGTTTGCAGCGGCACGAAAGGCTCTTGGTAAGGCGCTACAAATTCACCCGCTCTCCGCCCAACCGGCAAAGGCTTGATGCTACATTGTGGCACTACTTCAGGCGCAGAGGCAAAGTAAATTCCTCCTGGGCTACTACCAAGTTTTTGCAGTGCTTGAGTCGTGGTAGAGACAAATTCAACATTGGCACTAAAAGGTTGAGCGTTTAAGACTTCTTCCACAAATAGTTCCACCGTCCCCCCAGCATTCGGAGAACGAGAATACGGCTTAATTGGGATATCCGAACCGCCTAATTCTTTCCAGTTAGTAATCTTGCCCGTATAGATAGATTTCAACTGATCTAAGGTCAAACCTGGGATATTCAGATTTGGGTTAACCGCGACTGCCAATCCATCAATTGCGATCGCAATCTCTTTAAGACCGAACCCTCGCTGCTGTGCCTGGTTATACTCGCTCGGCAGAATCGGTCGCGAGGATTGGGCGAAGTCAATTTTCCCGTCTAGTAACATTCTGATGCCAGCACCAGAGCTAGCAGGGCCCGTATTTGGCTCAACATAGCGCAGCCGAAACTCAGGTCGCGCCGCTTGCATCCGAGAGTCTACGGAGAGCCGAATCGGTGCCCAAGAGGTGCTACCACCGTAGCTAAACAGCCCAGTAGGAACCTTCTGGACTTGGGGAAAGCCTTCACCTGTGGAGGGAGTAGAACGAGCGGACTGATTTTCCGGCTGATTTTCCGGGTTATTGGTAGCAGAATCACTGGGGTTGGTGGTTTGGTTTAAACGACCGAGGTCAACACCAGATCGCTTAGTAAACCACCAAAAGCCACCGCCTAGTAAGGCAGCAGTGAGCAGGAGGGCTAAGACGAGAACCGTGGTTTCGTTTTTTTGAGACATGATGGTTACTCAGGAAGCTCACGATTAGCTTAGAGAAAATTAGCCAGTAATTTATAAATTAGGCGAAATAGAGCCGTCACTGCGATCGCGCCTGCTCCAGCCAACATAGCCACAAAGACGACTATCTGAAGGGGAAATCCGTTTCGCAAAACGGGAAAAAACAGCATAATCGCCAGGGTTATTCCCGCGATAATCAATAAATCAAATTTTTCAATGAAGCGGCGGTATTGAGCAAATAGCAAACCCCCAATCATCATCCCCAACAATCCAACGCTCAGCCCTGGGGATGACAGGAAACTGCCCAAAGCAATAAATAATAATCCACCTTCAAACCCGGTAAAAGCTGCACCTCCTAAAACCTCCAGCAGAGAAAATCTCGGTCGAGAGGCGGGTTGAGAAATGGGGGCGGGTGGCTGGGGAGTCGGGGCTGGAGTTGGAGCCGCGGCGCGAGTAGGCATAGGCATCTGAGTCGGTGGTGCCGGAGGCGCAGAGGGCGGTGATGAAGGAGTCAGGGCGTGCAGCACTTCATCCGCAGACTGAAACCGTTGATTCGGCGCACTCAAGAGCATCTGGTCTAAAATATCGGCGAAGCGATTCCACTCACTGGCTACCGCAGCGCTCGCGATCGCACCCACATGAGGTCTCCAATTCCACTGGTTTGTGTAGGCATCAAATAACTCGGTTGGCTGCTTCCCCGTGAGTAAGATAATGCAAGTCACCGCCAGGGCATACAAATCCGTTGAGGGGTACACTTGACCCCCAGCCATTTGCTCTGGCGGTGCAAATCCCATTGAATAAATTCCGGTTGACGATCCACCAGACGTTGCCTTCGTTACCTGCTTAACAGCACCAAAATCTAAGAGATAAAGCCGACCGTTGCGATGGTGCATAATGTTGGAAAGCTTGATATCTCGGTGGATCGAGCCGCTATCATGGACAAATTTTAGTACCGGGAGGATTTCTCGCAGCACGAATAACACCTCTTCTAGGGAGAACTTCCCCTTGCGTGCCAGTTCCTCTTCCAAGTTATGCCCATCGATGAATTCCTGCACCAGGTAGAAGAACTTGTCTTGTTTTCCCGGTTGGATGCTGGGAACTGTGATGTCAAAAAAAGCAAACAAGTCGGGAATTTGAGGATGGCTACCGAGTTCTTCTAAAACTTCTCCTTCCCGTGCAAATAAATTTTGGGCAGTTTGTAGCTGCGGCGGCGTTAAATCTCCCGCAGGCTGAAATTGTTTGACGACGCATCGACGCATTCCAGGTGTGCGGCGATCGCGTGCCAAAAACGCCGCTCCAAATCCCCCACGTCCTAACAGCTTTGCCGGTAGATACCGACCATCTAAAATCAGCTGCATTCCACAGGCGGTGCAATACTTCTGCTGCACCGTTTTGACAAGGTTATTGTCATCAAGATCGGCAAAAAAATTCAGGGGGCGGGGGCAGCCGGGACGGGTGCAGTAAATTTCCATGAGGAGTTACTGGTGAATGGCACTTAATTTTTACCCTGAACTAAAGTTCTGGCTAAGAGCTAAAGTCAGTTTCAACTGACTGAAATACCGATGGGCAAAGACTTTTAACCTGTGAAAACAGGTTGCGAGCTTTCAGGTGAGAGATTTCTCTCAAGGCTCTTGTGTCAGTACCATTCAGTGACTGGTCAAATCCTAATCGATTGTTGCTAATCGGTAATTGTTCAAGAGCGAGTAGCAACAAACAACTGGCTAAAACTGAAATTAACTGCTTGCCGAGTTAGGAGCAGCTGCCTTGAACCCATCGGCTTCTATGGGAGTGGATGCCTCCATTTCCCTTCCCCATCCGGGGGAGGCAAAGGCGGGTAAAATTTCTTGGCTAAACGCTTCTGCTGCTTTAGAGCGGTAGCGATTTGGGTTCACAATTACCCATAGCATCCGTTTGACCACGACCTCTTCAATTTTTGCGTAGTGGAGGATGCCCATTTGCAACTCTTTTTCGATTGCCGATAGGGAGACAAAGGACGCCCCAAGTCCTGCCTGCACAGCATTTTTAATTGCCTCAATCGAGTTGAGTTCCATCTCTATTTTGAGGCGGCGGGTATCGATGCCGCAGCGAGTTAGCACTTGGTCAATCACCTTGCGGATGGTGGATTGCGAGTCTAAGGCAATGAACTGCAATTTGTAAAGGTCGTCTTTTTGGATAGTCCCAATTTTGGAGAGGGGATGTAAGGCTGGCAAGATCAGCGCTAGTTCATCTTCAGCATAAGGAATAATTTTTAATGCTTCTTGTAGTTCGGATGGAACCTCTCCGCCAATGATTGCTAGGTCAACTTGTCCATTGGCGACACTCCATGCCGTGCGGCGCGTCGAGTGAACGTGTAATTGTACTGCTACATCTGGATATTGCTGGCGGAACATCCCAATCATTCGGGGCAGTAGGTAGGTTCCTGTCGTCTGCGAAGCTCCTATAATCAGGGTGCCACCCTGGAGATTTTGCAAGTCTTCAATGGCGCGGCAGGTTTCTTGACAAAGCGTCAAGATTTTTTCGCCGTAGCTAAGAAGTAGGTGCCCTGCTTCCGTCAGTTGTGCCCTGCGTCCTCCCCGGTCAAACAACGGCACATCCAACTGCCGCTCTAAGTTTTGGACTTGGAGGCTGACGGCGGGTTGCGAGACGTACAGGCTATCGGCGGCACGCTTGAAGCTTCCCTCGGCGGCGATCGCTTTAAGAATGCGGAGTTGGTCTAAAGTGAAAGGAAGGTCAGACATACAGGCTTTACCTGAAAAGGGAAAGGAGCGACTGAGGCATAAAGCTCGGCGATCTGTTAGCTTTTTGTCGGTTGTCAGTTGTCAGTTATTGGTTGCTGCTGACATTTGACCGATGACCCATCACCAATGACCGAAGGATCGCTAAGCGCTCTCTTGCGAGAGATGGGGCTGGACTCAAGCGATTGATAGCCCACTTCGTTGTAAAGCCTCTCAGTCATCGACAGTAACACAACACGAGATCAAGTCTCTCAGGGAATACTTGGGGGGTCTATTTTCTACTGGAAATTACGTAAAAGTTTATGAATTTCTTTCGCGTTCTGACTCCTAGCCACTACATAATGCTGGGACTGCTTTTTGGATTTGCGATCGCTCACAGTGGTCTCGCTGCACTGCGTCCTTGGGGCGAAAAAAAAATCGGCCCCCGACTCTACCGCATCCTATTTGCCCTTGTCAGTCTTCCTCTAGCGGTGGTGTTGATCGTTTACTTCATTAATCATCGTTATGATGGGCTACAACTGTGGCAAGTTCAGGGCGTCCCTGGCGTTCAGTCGGTGGTGTGGGTACTTTCGGCTATCTCGTTTCTATTTCTTTATCCAGCGACTTTCAATTTGCTGGAAATTGCCGCTATCGAAAAGCCTCAAGTGCATCTTTACGAAACTGGCATTATCCGCATCACCAGGCATCCCCAAATGGTTGGACAGGTGATTTGGTGTATTGGTCATACGCTGTGGATTGGCACGACTTTTACTCTCCTCACTTCCGTCGGACTGGTGCTGCATCATTTATTTGCCGTTTGGCATGGCGATCGCCGTCTTTTGGCTCGCTATGGGGAAGCTTTTGAGGCGGTTAAAGCTCGCACCTCCGTTATCCCCTTCCAGGCGCTCCTGCAAGGGCGTCAAACCCTGAAATGGCAGGAGTTTCTCCGTCCTGCCTATCTGGGGGTCACTGCTTTTATTCTGTTGTTGTGGTGGGCGCATCCCTGGTTGATCCAGGCGACAGGTCTTGTCAGATGGTAGTGTGAGTTCCGCAATTATGCTGAGCCACGCGATCCCAAATGGATGTAGCATGATTCCAAATAACTTTCAGCCTAATTACGCTCTGGTTCTACCGCCTTAGCGTCCCCATAGATGCCTAGACGTGTAGATATGCACATGAATAATCCCAGTTGCGCTAGAGTAGGCTGAAGGATTTTACTTAATTTTTGATTGTTCCACTTCCTCCTTTTGGCTGACCTTCCATAGTAAAAGCGAATAAAACTAGAGGGATCATGGTGCTTTCTGTTAGCGAACGGACGTTTACACAAGAAGTTTTAGAATCTTCCACTCCAGTTCTGGTTCATTTTTGGGCACCCTGGTGTGGATTATGTCGGTTGATTAACCCCCTCCTGACCAGAGTTCAATCCGAATGGGGCGAACAAGTCAAATTAGTCGGAATTAATGCCGATCAAAATTTAAAACTGGCGAATACTTATCGCCTCCAGACTCTACCTACGATCATCCTGTTTGAAAACGGCAAGGTGGTTCACCGCATTGATAGCTTTCAAGGACGGGATGATTTACGCATCGCGGTAGAAAAAATTATGGTCAGTTATTTGCCAAATTCTGCCTGAGGGTTGGAGGCCGATGTCCCATCCAAGATAAATAGGACTAACTCAGAGATCCCCCGAGCAATTGGGGGGATTTTCCGGTTCTCACAATTTATCGGGGGTTAGGGGGATATCGGTTTCAAGCTTTCGGTACGTAAGTCGTGATAAATTTTTGCGCTCTTTGTGACCTTTCAACCTGAATGCAACGCCTGACCCCTTCTTGATCCCACCGATCCTCTCTATCGGTGGGTTTAATTTTTTGCTGACAGGTTCCGCTCTGTCTAAACTGTTAGTTATAAATACTTTAGAGACCGTCTGTGTCACAATGTAAACGGTCTTACCAAGTTAGTTAAGAAATATAAAGTAGGCGTCAGTGATGGAACTGCTCTATCAGTATGCCTGGATCATCCCAGTCCTGCCGCTAGCTGGGGCGATGCTGGTTGGTCTGGGACTAATCTCGATTAATCGATTTACCAACAGTCTACGGCAGTTAAACGCCGTAGTTATAGTCTCCCTAGTAGGGGTGGCAATGGGTTTCTCCTTAGCGTTGCTCTGGAGTCAAATTCAAGGTCATGCTCCCTATACCCGTACCCTAGAGTGGGCAGCCGCGGGGAATTTTCACCTGAATATGGGCTACACGATTGACCACTTGACTGCTTTGATGCTGGTCATCGTGACGACAGTTGCCTTCCTGGTGATGATCTACACCGATGGCTACATGGCTCACGATCCGGGGTATGTGCGCTTCTATGCCTATCTAAGCCTGTTTAGTTCCTCCATGTTGGGTCTGGTGGTCAGCCCAAACTTGGTACAGGTTTATATTTTCTGGGAACTGGTCGGTATGTGTTCTTACTTACTGATTGGATTCTGGTATGACCGGAAGGCAGCAGCGGATGCTTGCCAAAAGGCTTTTGTCGTCAACCGCGTTGGCGACTTCGGGCTGTTGTTAGGGATGCTGGGGCTGTACTGGGCAACGGGCAGCTTTGAATTCAACACGATCGGCGAGCGCCTGCAAGAATTTGTCGCCTCAGGCTACCTGAGTACCACCCTTGCCGCTCTGTTCGCCATCTTAGTGTTTATGGGACCGGCGGCAAAATCTGCCCAGTTCCCGTTGCACGTCTGGCTACCAGACGCGATGGAAGGCCCTACCCCCATCAGCGCCCTAATTCATGCGGCAACAATGGTAGCCGCAGGCGTCTTCCTAATTGCGCGGATGTATCCCGTGTTTGAAGGCATCCCAGCAGCAATGAATGTAATTGCCTGGACGGGTGCCCTGACCGCATTTTTGGGGGCAACGATTGCCATTACCCAAAATGACATCAAGAAGGGTCTAGCTTATTCCACCATGTCCCAATTGGGTTACATGGTGATGGCAATGGGCGTCGGTGCCTATACTGCCGGTCTATTTCACCTGATGACACACGCCTACTTCAAGGCGATGCTGTTTTTGGGTTCTGGTTCTGTGATTCACGGCATGGAATCAGTCGTGGGTCACGATCCTGCCTTGGCGCAGGATATGCGGATGATGGGAGGACTGCGGAAGTATATGCCGATCACCTCCCTCACCTTTTTGGTTGGAACTCTGGCGATCAGTGGGATTCCGCCTTTTGCTGGGTTTTGGTCGAAAGACGAAATCTTAGGGAGTGCTTTTGGGGCAAATCCGGCGCTGTGGCTTGTCGGTTGGCTGACGGCTGGGATGACTGCTTTCTATATGTTCCGGATGTACTTCCGGACGTTTGAGGGCAAATTCCGGGGGCATGAATCCGGCATTAAGCAGGAACTCCTAGGGGCGACGAAATCTCCCCAAGTCGAATTTGCTTTTGGCCCTGGGGCGATGGATACCAGAGAGTTATCCTCCAAAGCCCATGACAGCCATGATGACCACGGTCATAGCGAGTATCCCCACGAGTCGCCCCTGACGATGACGCTGCCCCTGATCGTTCTGGCGGTGCCGTCGATGCTGATTGGTTTGGTTGGGACGCCTTTCCACAATTATTTTGAGGAATTCATTCACGCCCCCGGCGAACCAATGACCGAGGTGCTGGAAAAAGCCACTGAGTTTGATTTGACAGAATTTCTGATCATGGGGGGGAATTCGGTCGGAATTGCCTTGATTGGGATTACGCTGGCTTCTCTGATGTACTTGAGAGGCAAGATCGATCCCGCTGCGATCGCTGCCAAAATCCCCTTCCTTTACAAGCTGTCGCTCAACAAGTGGTATTTTGACGAAATCTATGACACTCTCTTCGTTCAAGGGTGCCGCCGCCTAGCGCGGCAAGTCATGGAAGTGGATTTCCGAGTGGTTGATGGCGCAGTCAATTTCACCGGCTTGGCGACGTTGTTCAGTGGTGAAAGCCTGAAATACTTTGAAACTGGTCGCGTCCAATTCTATGCCCTGATTGTCTTTGGGGCGGTGTTAGTGGGCGTGATTGTCTTTGGTGTGACTTAAATTTAGAAACCGCTCGCTGCGTGTTTCTACCCGCTGTCAACAAAAGATAAAAGGAAAAAGCTGAAAACTTTTTCCTTTTTCCTTTTTAAGTACACTTACTCATAGCTGACAGCTAAACCTTACTGCTCACGATTTGATATCTCATGAATACAGCTAATTTTCCTTGGCTGACTTTTATCATCCTGTTCCCCATCGCGGCATCCCTGTTGCTGCCGTTTATACCAGATAAAGAGGGTAAGACGGTACGCTGGTACGCCCTAATTATTGGGCTGATTGATTTCATGGTGATGGTTTATGCCTTCTATACTCAGTACGACTTTTCTAATCCCGGTCTGCAACTGGTAGAAAGTTACTCCTGGGTACCCCAAATCGACTTAAGGTGGTCGGTGGGCGTAGATGGCTTATCAATGCCACTGGTATTGCTCACTGGCTTCATCACCACACTGGCAGCTTTGGCGGCGTGGCCCGTGACGTTTAAGCCAAAGCTGTTTTACTTTTTGCTCCTGGCGATGTACGGCGGTCAGATTGCTGTGTTTGCCGTCCAGGATATGCTGTTGTTTTTCCTAGTGTGGGAACTGGAACTGATTCCGGTGTACCTGCTGCTGGCAATTTGGGGCGGTAAGAAGCGTTTGTACGCGGCTACCAAGTTCATTCTTTATACAGCGGGCGGATCGCTGTTCATTTTAGTAGCCGCCTTGGCGATGGCGTTCTACGGCGATACCGTGACGTTCGATATGAGGGCGATCGCTGCCAAGGATTACCCACTCACCTTCCAACTCTGGATCTATGCAGGGTTTCTGATTGCCTACGGCGTCAAGTTGCCCATTATTCCCCTGCATACCTGGCTACCAGATGCTCACGGCGAAGCAACTGCACCAGTGCATATGTTGCTAGCCGGAATTCTTCTGAAGATGGGCGGTTATGCTCTGATTCGGATGAATGCCCAGATGCTACCGGACGCTCATGCGGTGTTCGCTCCGGTTTTGGTGATTTTGGGCGTTACCAACATCATCTACGCCGCCCTGACCTCGTTTGCCCAGCGTAACCTGAAACGGAAAATCGCTTATTCCTCGATTTCCCACATGGGATTTGTGCTAATTGGAATTGCCACGTTTACTGACTTGGGTTTGAGCGGCGCGGTGCTGCAAATGGTTTCCCACGGTTTGATTGGGGCAAGCTTGTTCTTCCTAGTGGGAGCCACTTACGATCGTACCCACACCCTGATGCTGGATGAAATGGGCGGCGTCGGGCTGAGGATGAAAAAGATGTTTGCCATGTGGACGACTTGTGCCCTGGCGTCATTAGCATTGCCAGGGATGAGCGGATTTGTGGCAGAGTTGATGGTGTTTGTCGGCTTTGCGACCAGCGATGCCTATAACCCCACTTTTAAGGTCGTGGTGGTCTTTCTAGCCGCAGTTGGCGTGATTCTGACGCCTATCTACCTACTCTCGATGCTGCGGGAAATTTGCTACGGCCCGGAGAACAAGGAATTAGTGGAACACGAAGCCTTGATCGATGCGGAACCGCGAGAGGTGTTTATCATCGCCTGTCTGTTGGTGCCGATTATTGGCATTGGCTTGTATCCCAAAATCCTGACTCAAATTTACGATGCAACCACTTTGCAGCTGACGGAGCGACTGCGAGATTCAGTCCCAACCCTAGCGAGTGGGCGACAGGTTCCGACCCAAGCACAGGCGGAGGCGGAGATTCCCCTGTTGTCGTTACGGGCACCAGAAATCGGCAATCCCTAGAGAATTCAAAGGTAAAAAAATCGCAAAAATTTTCTTGATTTTTGAATTTTCAGCTTGCTAAGTTTTCCTAATCAATCATCCTTTTTGGGGCGGAATCAAGTGTCCGCCCTTTTTGTTAATAATTAATAAACGATTATATCAAATTTGTGATGGCGGATTTAGGGGAATTTCTATCACAAATTCTGCCCCCTGACCGGGTGCTGAAATACATTTGAGTTGACCGCCGTGTTTTTCGACCACAATTTGGTAGCTAATCGACAACCCAAGCCCGGTGCCGATACCAACTGGCTTAGTTGTAAAGAAAGGATCGAAAAGTCGCTTTCTGACTTCCTCTGTCATTCCTGGCCCATTGTCGGAAATTTTGATTACGACTCGGTTACTGGTAAGCACCTCGGTACGAATCCAAATGATGCTAGCTTCGGCTTGGATTTGTTCAAGCGATCGCTTTCTGTTGTACTCATCCAAAGCATCAATTGCATTGGTGAGAAGATTCATAAATACTTGGTTGAGTTGCCCAGGATAGCACTCGACTATGGGCAGGTTGCCATATTCTTTGATTAGCTGGATAGGGGGATGATCCAGTTTGGATTTGAAGCGGTTTTGCAGAATTAGGAGCGTACTTTCGATGCCTTCATGAATATCTACCAGTTTCTTCTCAGCTTCGTCAAGACGAGAGAAATTGCGTAAGCTACGCACAATCTCACAAATGCGCTCTGCCCCCACATTCATAGAAGAAAGTAATTTAGGCAAGTCCTTGATGAGAAAATCTAGGTCAATTGCGGCAATTTCATCTTGAATTTCTGGCGTTGGATGGGGATATTGCTGTTGATATAGTTGCAGTAAACCAAGAATGTCTCGCGTGTATTCGCTCGCTGGGGCTAAATTCCCGTAGATGAAGTTGACGGAATTATTGATTTCATGGGCGACTCCAGCCACTAGCTGACCCAAACTGGACATCTTTTCACTTTGAACGAGTTGAGACTGGGTACGTTGGAGTTCCTCAAGTGTGGTTTCGAGACGGGTGGCGTGCGCTTGAGCGATCGCAGCCGCTTCACAAGTTTGATTATAAAGTTCTGCTTGGTTAATCGCGATCGCAACTTGGTCACAAACTGCCGAGAGCAGTTCCACTTCATCGTCATGCCAAGTCCGGGGACTGGTAAATTGACCGCAGACAACTACACCGAGTTCGCCTGTGCGAGTCATTATCGGAAAAGTCAGTATCGAAGCGTACCCCAGCGATTGGAAGAATTCCCGTAACTCTGGGTCGGTTAAAGCTTCAACATTATCCCAATGGATGATTTCTCGGTTTAAGAGTTGTTTTGTTAGGCAACAGGTAGGTTCCGCCGAATAGGAACTTAGAAAGCTAGGCAAATTGTCTACCTTCGCTTCATGCAATATATCCCAACTTGCCGACTCACCCTTGGGACGATACCACATGAAAAGGCACTGCTCAATTTGCAGCAGCCTACGAATTTCCTGCACGGCTGTTTCCAAGATAGTCGTGAGATCCAGCGAACTGCGAATTTGGCTAGCAAGACGATTGAGTAGTTCTTCTCGCTGCGCGAGTTCTCGGAACCGAGCTTCTGATTGCCGTAAGGCTTCCTCCACCTGCTTGAGAGCGCTGATATTACTTGCGGTGCCGATAATTCGATAGATGCGACCCGTAGCATTCCGCAGTGGAGTTAAAGTCGTTAGCCAATAAGTGTCTACACCCTGTAAGGGAATGCAATCCTCATAGAAAGTACATTCCCCAGCAACGAGACATTTTGTATATCTCTGATGCAAAGAATTCCCCAAATCTGACCCAAATAGTTCTTGAGGAGTTTTGCCCATCGCTTGGGCACTACTGATGCCAGTAACCATCGCAATCGGTGGATTCCAGCTAAGGTAGCGGAAAACTCCTTGTGCGTCCACATCTAAAACAAAGATGGCGTTTTCCACACCCTCGTAGATGGAATGGAAAAAATCTTCACTCTGTATCCTCTCTGCCGACAAAATCAATCCACCCCTTTCACCGCTGGGGTACTTCCAAGGATGCAGGCTCCACTTTACCGGCACCGAGGAACCGTCAGGGCAAACAAAGCTACTTTCTTGGGACTCCCCTAAACTCGCCCCAGATAAAACTAGCTCAGCCTTGTGCCGCCATTGATCGGAAAGGTGAGGAAAAACTTCGTAATGCGATCGCCCAATTAGATTTTGCTCATCTAGCCCGTAATCAATCAGCCACTGACGAGAAGCGAGCAAGTAACGCATCTGGCGATCGCACATCGCTACGGCAGCGGGAGTATGTTGCAAAAATAGCCCAAACAGCTCTAAATTGTCTGAGGCGTTCATAGGTCGGCAAAGGCTCTTTTTGTAATAGCATTCAAATTTAGAGGTTTTTAGGGTTAAATGCTGTAAACATTGCAATATTCAATTATCTAAACATTTAATTTAAGGCATCCACTCTAGTACGATGCCAACCCGGCTATCTTTGCGTTGTCTTGCATTTTGCTTCTCAATGTCTGTCGATAAGCGCAGGTTGCGGGTAAAGGCATAGCCGACAGAAAGCTTTGTAATTCCGACTTCTTCATTCGTTGCTGGAGCAACCCAACTCTGAGTTAAGGAGATATCGGCTGCACCAGTGCGAGATAAAACGAACATCAGCCTCGCACCCACATGTAAGCCATCTGTCGAGTATCGGTCAGTTTCTAAATGCCGATAGCCCACAAGGGGTGCGATGTTGATGTAGCTGCCCAAGGGAAGTACATAGTACCGTAAATCTGCTCCATAAGCCTCGCGTTGACCTTTGAATGCAGTTTGATAATCCCCACTAATGGTTAAGCCGGTGCGACCAATAAACACGTCCTCCACACCAATATTGACACCCCCGGCTTGCCCAGATGAAGGAAACTGGGAGTAGCCGAGACGCACCCTAGTCCGAAAGCTGGGGTCATTGCGAATTTCTTCTAGCACATTCGGCACGTCTCGCCGCCAACGCTGTAAAACCGGACTATTTTCAATAATTTCTGGGCTTAACTCCAACTCGCTAGCCTCTGGCTTGGGCGTTCCTGGCGGCTGGGTTTGAGTTTGGGTTTGAGTTTGGGTTTGAGCCTGGGCAGGGGAGATCCCCAAAATGAAAGAAGTGCCGATTGCGAGCGGTATAGATCGCGCAAAGGCAAAAAGGCGCAAAGAAAGGCAATTGGTTCGTGTCTGTGCGTCTAGCGTGCTGAGGCGCGAGATGCTAAAGGTCTTCGTCATGGGGGTTGCGTCAGTTCTATATTTATGAGGAATTTTGATAAGGATAAAAAAAGTGGCTCTGCTTAGTGCAGAACCACTTTAGTTGAGGGAAGATGCTCAAAATTAGCGGGCTTTACCTTGCACGGCAGTCATATCAATCGGCTTGATTAGGTACAGGCGCAGCAGCTGCCAAGCATTAGAAGCATAAAGGGGTAGCTTCTGGAACAATTGCAGGAATTTGGGGGTGTTGGAGGTTGCGATCGCACCCAGCTTCTCATTATTTTTGATGCACACTTCTAGGCGCTCGTAAAATTCTGGCTTCTCTACATCCAGAATCACTGGGAACACCCGTCCTGCGGTTTCGTTGGTCTTCTGAATCACGTGAATGTCATATTCCCGTGCATCCAGACCGAGTGTGGCATAGAATTTGGAACGCTGGATGTCGTTGAGATACATCGTCGCAAACACTGACAGCAGGAAGAAGCGACACCACAGCTTTGCTTTCCAATCATTCAAGAATTGGGGTTGCGCTCTCATTACGGCATCGAAGAAGTCTCCGTGCCGGTTTTCATCCTGGCACCAGTTTTCAAAGAACCGGAAGATGGGATAAACGCGGTTTTCGGGATGGGCTTCTAGGTGCCGGTAAATGGTGATATACCGCCAGTAACCAATCTTCTCGGACAGATAGGTCGCGTAGAAGATGAATTTCGGCTTAAAGAAGGTGTATTTGTGATTCTTGGTCAAAAACCCTAAATCTAGTGACAGATTGAAGTCTGACATTGCCTTATTCAGGAAGCCAGCATGACGAGCTTCATCCCGCGACATCAAGTTAAAGCCTTCTGCCAGAAGCGGGTTTTTGTCCTTCAATCGGCGTCCGAGTTCTTTGTAGAGTAGGAATCCGGAGAATTCTGCCGTGCAGGAACGCTCTAGAAATTCAATAAATAACTGGCGCGTCTCCCCATCAATATGATCCCAGGATTGGTCAAACTCGGCATCCCGCACGAAGTGGTGACGGTTGTAGTCAGCGCGGAATTCTTCCATCAGCGCCTTGAGTTCATCTTCATTTGGCGACAGATCCATCTTCGCCATTTCATCAAAGTCGGTGGTGTAGAACCGGGGCGTCAGTAGGGTTTCTTTCGCAGGTACTTTCACCCCAGGTCTTAATTCTTCAAAGCTGGGTTTTTTGAGGGAATCCACCATATTCTTTGTCTCTCTTGTTTCTCTTATTATTATGATTCCGTCGCTTTCACTCAAAGGCTTGCGTTCCAGTCTACCAATCTACACGAGAGCGATCGCACTTGTTACGTTAAGACTTACTACACGCTGTCAAGTTTTGTGACATCTTCAGGGTTCTCGCTGCTCAATTTCTAGGTGCAAGAGTGAAGAACAAAATCCTATGATTGAAGTTAGGACTTCTGAAGCGCTAGGAATCTTATGAAGAACGTCTCGACTGCCTATGTTCTTTGGCTAGCCTGTTTATTGTCTCCACCGATAGCGGGGATGCATCGCCTATACAATGGCAAGATTGGCACGGGGCTGCTGTGGCTGTTTACGTGGGGTCTGTTTGGCGTCGGGCAGTTCGTGGATTTATTCCTGATTCCCGGTATGGTAGAAGAACATAACGCCAAGATTCAAGACCGCTTGGGGGTATCCTCCACGGGCGTGCCTCTATCGCCACCGGCGATCGCACTTACCAAACAGGAGCTTACCCGCGATCAACTGATGGTTAAGCTTGTAAAAGCCGCTGCTGCTAGAGGTGGCAAACTTTCCGTTACCCAAGCGGTGATGGATACAGGTGTAAGCTTTGCCAAAGCAGAAGCTACCTTGAAAGAAATGCTCAAAAGTGGCTACGTCATGGTTGACAATCACCCAGAAACTGGCGTTGTCGTTTATGAATTTATTGAGTTGTCATAGGTCATTAGCCATTAGTAATTATCTAATGACTAATGACTCATCACTTTTCCCAACTAATTTCTTTCCAGCCACTTTTGAGCATTCAACCGCTGCGTCACGCCAAACACCATTAAATCCAGCGTGATCTTGCGCTCATCGCACAAGAAAGGCTCAATGATACTGGGTCTAGCGCCTTCAAAACAGGAAAAAGCTCTTTGTTTTTGGATGTCTTCTTCGGGAAAATAAAGGTTAAAGTTCCGCTTTCCCCCTTGCCAGCTCCCGTTGACTTGCCAGCATTCTGAGATTTCTTGAAGCGGTTTCTTGTCAAATTTCAGCTCTAAATTTTGAACGCCCTTTTTTTCAAGTGCTGTTTTCAAAGCTGGTAAATAGTCTTGTTGAATAAACTCAACAAAAGGCTTGTCTTCTACCGCAGGTGCCTTCTCTTTTTTAGCCGCTTTAGCAGCTGGCTTATCCCCTTCTGGCGACTCGTCGTTTTTAGCAGCTTTGGCACCTGCTGGCTTATCTGCTTTAGCAGCTTTGGCACCCGTTGGCTTATCCTCTTTAGATGCTTGAGCGGTTTTTTTAACATCTGGTTGAACCTGAGCCGAGTCATCTGGGGTTGATGCCTCTGTCGAAGATTTTTCTCCAGCCGCATTCGGATTCACCTCCGGATTCACAGCTTCTGGAGCGGGTGCGTTTGCTGTAGGAATGTCGGTTGCTACGTCAGAATCCGTACTGGGAGCATTTTCTTCAGAAACACTAGGAGCCTGCTTGTCAACAGTGCTAGGAGCCACCTCTCCGGCGTCATTGTGATTGGTTTCTTCTGCCATTGGACTTATCCGCAAGTTGGTGATTTTTTTGAATGTATGCAGCGTGGATGAAGGTAGGATTAACAACCCCGATTCGAGATTGAAATCCTTTACTGCTCATCCTAGCTTGGAATCAGCCTCCCGCCTGCGCTGCCACAATACTTACCTCATCACCTTCGCTCAGCGGTGTCTGAGTTCCATCCAAAAAGCGGATGTCTTCGCTGTTGACGTAGAAATTCACAAATCTGCGGGGTTCGCCCTTTTCATCGCACAAACGCACTTTGATGCCAGGATAGCTTTGCTCTAAGGATTCGAGCAATTCACCAATCGTACTGCCGCTGCCTTCAATGGTGGCTTGATTGTTTGTAAGCTTCTGGAGAGGAGTCGGAACGAGAACTTTGACTGTCATAGTTAAAGATTATTCAGTAGTCATTCATACGTAGTCACGAGCGATGAGTCATTAGCAACCCCGGAAGGACTAATGACTCATCACAAAAAGCTGATAGCGATTATTAAACCAGAACTTGCTGCCAGTCGAGACGTTCGAGTGTCCGAGAGCGCTCTAATGCCCGCTCGAAACTGTCCAGCTTCGCCTCAATTGTCAGGGGTTCCCCGATGTATCCTTGCACCGCTTCTTGGGTTTTCAGCCCGTTGCCGGTAATGTAAACAACGGTGGTTTCTTCGGGATCAATTTTACCCGCTTCTACCAATTTTTTCAGCACAGCAACTGTGGTGCCGCCAGCGGTTTCGGTAAAGATGCCTTCGGTTTCAGCTAATAGCTTGATGCCTTCAACAATTTCAGTATCGTTGACTGATTCAATATTGCCGCCAGTTTTCTTCGCAACTTCCAGCGCATAAACTCCGTCCGCTGGGTTGCCAATTGCAATTGATTTAGCAATTGTATTCGGCTTCACAGGGGTTACGAAGTCACGCCCTTCCCGATGAGCTTGGGCAATGGGGGAACACCCTTCGGCTTGGGCACCGCTGAAACGGACGCTCTTATCAGCTACCAGTCCAACGTTGATAAATTCTTGGAATCCTTTGTAGATTTTGGTGAACAGCGAGCCAGATGCCAGTGGAGCGACAATATGATCTGGCAGTTTCCAGCCTAGTTGTTCTGCTACTTCGTAGCCAAGAGTTTTGGAACCTTCCGAGTAGTAAGGACGGAGGTTAATATTGACAAATCCCCAACCTTGTGTATTAGCAACTTCGCAGCAGAGGCGGTTCACTTGGTCGTAGTTGCCCTGAACTGCCATGACCGTAGGATCGTAGATGAGTGTACCCAGAACTTTACCAGCTTCCAGGTCGGCGGGGATGAAAACGCAGCAGTCTAAACCGGCGTAGGCAGCGATCGCTGCGGTAGAATTCGCTAAATTACCCGTACTGGCGCAGGATACCGTCGT
This sequence comes from Coleofasciculus sp. FACHB-1120, assembly GCF_014698845.1. Taxonomy (NCBI): domain Bacteria; kingdom Bacillati; phylum Cyanobacteriota; class Cyanophyceae; order Coleofasciculales; family Coleofasciculaceae; genus Coleofasciculus; species Coleofasciculus sp. FACHB-1120. The sequence continues at coordinate 37,937 of NZ_JACJTV010000037.1, forward strand.
AAATCCTAATTCCTTCGCTCTTGTTAAAGCGACCGATACCACCCGATCTTTAAAGCTCAGGGTGGGCATATTGACGGCATCGTTTTTAATATAAAGATTTTTAATACCCAGACGACGAGCTAAGCGATTGGCTTTTACCAGTGGTGTCATGCCAGTTCCCACGTCAATCGGCGTTTCTGTGGCGACGGGCAAGAAGGAACGATAGCGCCAAATTGAGTTAGGCCCTGCCTGAATGCTTTCACGAGTGACGGTGCGGCGCAGAGCATCGTAATCGTAGGTTACTTCCAGAGGGCCAAAACAAAACTCACAGACATGAGTTGCCTTGAGTTCGTATTCGGTGCCGCACTCTTTACACTTCAGTGCCGTAAAGGTTGCCGTTGTTGACTGGGTTGCCTGGGTCATGGGTATTTACACTCTAATCGTCCGTCATCGTTCGGTTGATACTAACACAGGCAAAAATACCCGTCAAATATATCCGACTCTTTTAGTCGGGATTAAATGTTGTCTACGATACAAAATTTAGCCCTCAGTCGGCAGACTGGGGTTGATTACATTCCAAGTCCGAGGTCGCGGATTTGGGAAAAAGAGGGAATTGAAGCGGATTTGGGATGAAAAGACCGAATTTCTGGCTTTTAACTTTTGTGTTTCCTATCCACCACTAACGGGGGGAATCAGCACCACTTCATCGCCATCATGCAGAATCGTGTCTGGCTCGACAAATTGAAAATTAACGCCAAAGCGAGTAACTTGACGCCATTTTTCAAGCGCTGGATGTTCGGAAGCAAATTTATCAAGTATTGCGGAAACGGCTGTATTTGAAGGGATTTTCAGCACCAGTTCCGAAACGCCGTAAGCTTCTTGATAGGCAGCGAATAATTTAACGGTAATCGCGATCGCTTCAGTGGACATAGGAACTGATACTAGAGGGTGCTGGCATTAGATTAGCGCGATCGCCGACCATCCGCTTTATAAATGCCCCCTAATCCAAAAAGCGATCGCACCCATGAAAGGGAGACGGGGTTTTTGGCTTCTTCAACATCCGCATCAGATGCACACTCTTCGAGGTTCTCGGCGTTTTCTGCACAAGGCAGGGAATTTACCACGTTCAAGGAATCTTGTTGCACAGCCGCCAATGCTTGACCCACCGCCACGATAATCTGAGGTGCTAACTTAGCTTTAGCCCGTTGCTGTTGTAGATACCAACCTCTGGGACTGGTCGCATACAGGGCTGGCAGACGATTCAGGGCGTAAGCGATCGCATGGGCTGGATTGATATAGTTGACCAACTTTGGCGGTAGCTGCTGGAGTTGCCGGTTTACTTCCTGAACAACTAACAGTTCCATGACATTGCAATAGGTTAGGACTTGATTAGGTTGCATAATCTTCTTAAAGACTGGACTGACGATCGCTGTTGATAATGGACAGACGTTAAAGAAGGCGAGCGATCGCGTTATCCTCTCAGATTGCCAAAGACGCTTTCGCTTGACGGCTCACTTTTTTGCTGACTCTTTGGCTCAGTTTTCCGGGTACGACTGCGATCGCTACACCAAAAGGTGAGCCAGAATAAGCGAGAATTGTGGTAAGGAGCTTAACTATGGCGGGTTCTCTCAGGGCATCTGCACGGGGGCTAGAAAGCGTTGATAAAGCCCGAAAAAGGAAAGGCTGGACAAAAACCATGACCGTTTCTTGGTGGCAGGCTGCCCTAACGACCCAGGCAACCTTGAAACGGTTTTGGCAAAAAAAACCGATTCAGCAAGAGACGTTCATTCATATTTGCCAAGCTGTCGGGATTGGCAACTGGAAGGAAATCGTTGATTCAGGTGCAGTTGAAGAAGCAGAAGCGCCTGAAATGCCCATACTTGATTGGGGTGAAGCGCCTGATGTCTCTGGGTTCTATGGGCGCACAGAAGAACTGGCTGTGCTTGAGAAATGGATTGTCGCTGATAGTTGCCACCTAGTAACGCTGTCCGGCATGGGGGGAATTGGTAAAACAGCGCTATCCGTGATGCTAGCCGAGCAAATTCAGAATGAATTTGATTATTTCATCTGGCGATCGCTCCGTTCTGCCCCATCAGTCGAAGACCTTTTAGCAGACTTACTCCGACTCCTCTGCAACGAGCAATCCATCGATTTCCCAAAAGATATTGGTCGCCGAATCCCCCAGTTAATCTCCCAGTTAATTGAGTCTCTGCGATTTCCCAAAGGGACGAACCCTTCCACAGGTTCGCACCGATGTCTGCTGATTTTGGATGAAGTCGAAACGATTCTAGGTGCTGGTCAAGCAACTGGATATTATCGAGAAGGATATGAAGGCTACAGCGAGCTATTCAGACGAGTGGGGAGAGAGCGCCACAATAGCTGCTTAATCCTAATCGGTCGGGAGCAACCGAATGAAGTTGGATTAATGCAAGGAGAAACTCCCATCGTTCGTTCATTACTCCTATCCGATCTCAAGGATACAGACGCTTGGCAAATATTTAGAGCCAAAGGTTTGTCAGACGAGAATCACTGGAGAAGCCTTTTTCAAATCTATCGGGGGAATCCCTTAATCCTAAATATTATTGCCAGTTATATAAAAGACTCCTTTGCTGGCAAAGTTTCTGATTTCCTAAAACTAGAAACAATTTTTTTGGGCGACATCCATCTGATTTTAGATACTTCCTGGCAACGACTATCAAATTTTCAAAAAGAAATTATGTTTAATTTAGCAGCTCATCTCAACCCTAGCTCAATCTTTAAATTAAAAGAGGAAATTAATCAAACTGTTTCAACTTCAGAAATCATGGAAGCGATTCAAGCATTAGAACGTCGTTCGCTGATAGAAAAGCAAATCGAATCCAATGAAGTTATTTATACGCTTCAGCCGGTTGTAAGAAGGTATGTTAAAAGAAAAATTAATTAACTGACGGTTAAACAATAAAGTTATTTTGCGCGAGAAGTTATAATTCTATAACATTCCCACTCAAATCGGGATGGTGTATTTGCCGTGAGTTATTGCATCAATCCCAACTGCCGCAATTTCAACGAGCCTGGTAATCAAAGCACTTGTCCTGACTGTGGCTGTGAAAGTTTAGTAGAAGGACGCTATCGGGTCATCCGACGTTTGGGCAAAGGAGGCTTTGGTCAAACCTTTGAGGTGGAGGACGTGCGCCAGGAAGGCACAAAAAAAGTCCTGAAAATTTTGCTCACCGACTATGAAAAGGCAATCTGCCTATTTCAGCGAGAAGCCGAAGTTCTAAAGAAGTTGAATCATCAGGGAATTCCCAAAGTAGAGGCAGATGGATACTTCCAGTTATGCCACCTAAAGAGCGAAAAGCCCTTGCACTGCTTGGTGATGGAGAAAATTGAGGGGATCAACTTAAAAGAATGGTTGAGCAGCCGCAACTATGAATCTATCAGCGGAAAGCAAGCGATCGCTTGGTTGAAACAACTGGCAGAAATATTACAGCAAGTTCATCAAAGCAACTATTTTCACCGGGATATTAAGCCGTCTAACATTATGCTGCGACCGGATGATCAACTGGTGTTGATTGATTTTGGCGCAGTTCGGGAAGCTACAGAAACCTACCTGCACAAGTTAGCCGGAAGGGATGGCACAGCAATTATTTCCCACGGGTATACACCCCCAGAACAAGCCGATGGTAGAGCGGTTTCTAAATCTGATTTCTATGCTTTGGGACGCACCTTCGTTCATTTGTTGACAGGCATACATCCCCACGATCTGCCAGAAAACCCTCAAACAGGTCAGTTGAATTGGCGAAATAGTGCCCCACAGATTTCACCAGAGTTAGCAACTTTAATTAATGACCTGATGGCTCCTTTCTCAGGGAATCGACCTCAAAATGCCCAAGAAATCCTGCAACGCTTAGAGGAAATTGAGACGTCAATCCACAGCCATCGGCGGAGGCACCCTCCCGACGACACACTGACTTTGCTTCCTGGCGGCAATCGTCCAGACGAAGAACTTACCAGGATTATCTATTCAGGCAATTTAAGGCTTGTACTCATTGGGGCCGTGAGTGCAATTCTCCTATCAGTAATCGGAATAATCATCTATGTCATCGTGAAACAGCCAAGGGCTTGTGATGCAAATCTTGCAGACGATTTAAGTTGTGGAGAAGAAGTTTTAGTTCCCGGTTTTAAAGGCTCTCTCAAGCAAAAAGGCGTGCAAAAATTTGCCAGTGGTCAATATGCTGAGGCGGTTGGTTTATTAGAGAAGGCACGAAGCGAACAGCCAAATGACCCGGAAACTTTGATTTACCTGAATAATGCCCGATTGATGGATAAAAAGGAAAAAGCTTACACGATTGCTGTTGCTGCTCCGATAACCAACAATCCCAACAGAGCGCTGGAAATTCTGCAAGGAGCTGCCCAAGCCCAAAATGAAATCAATCAGGGTCAAAGGATTAATGGTAAAGGGCTGAAAGTGGTAATTGCAGATGATGCTAATAATCCTGTCAAAGCTAAACAAATTGCCGAGTCATTCGTGTTGAAAAAGGACATTTTAGCGGTCGTCGGTCACTATGCCAGCGAAGTGACACTGGGAGTCGGTCACTCTACCAGTGAAGCGAAGCCGGGAGCGATCGCAATTTATCAACAGCACGGGTTAGTATTAATTTCTCCGGGTAGCACCTCGGAAGACCTCTCAGAGTGGAGCAGCAAGAGCGAACACGTTTTCTTTCGCACTGTACCCAGTAATCGAGTGAATGCCCAGGCTTTGGCTAGCTACATGATCCAAGCCAATCAGCGAACAGCAGCAGTCTTCTACTCTGGCACGAGTAATTACAGCAAATCTATCCGAGATCAATTTCACGTTAGCTTCCCCGCAAGTGGAGGACGGATAAGGGCAGATTTTGAACTGTGCAAAAAGGACTTCAATGCTGTTGAGGCGATTAACCAAGCACAAGCAAAAGGTGCGACTACGCTTGTCTTCCTTCCGGATGGTCAGACCTGCCCTTTTTCCTTTCAGAATGTTTTAGCAGTGATTAAGGCAAATCAGGGTCGTTATCCGATGGTGGGAGCATGGGCTGTTTACAGTTCTGAGATTCTACAAATCGACTCTAAATATGTAGTCGATCGCCTAGTAGTGACAGTCCCTTGGCATTCCTTGAGCAGCCCCAATCCAACGTTTCCCAAAGAATCTGAGCAGCTATGGAATGCGGAAGTGAGTGGGCTGACCGCTACAACTTATGATGCAACTCGTGCGTTGATCGCGGCTTTAGCAAAAAAACCTCAACCGAATCGTTCTGACGTGCGGCGGGCTTTATCGGCTTCCGACTTTCGAGCCAATGGTGCGATGGGGATGATTAGTTTTCGCGGCGGCGAGCCTAATGAGCCGATTTTTACATTGGTCAAAGTCGTCCCGTCTAACTGCGCGCGTTATGGTTTCAGGTTTATACCTGTAGACTATCCCCCAGAGAAAGTTAAGGATTTAGAGAATTGCCAGCCGGAAAAATAATTTGATATTTCCACGGCACTAAACCCTCAAAATATTTGCTCTAATCGGCGAAAATCTCTTTCGACTTCTGCCCAGAGAGAGCGATTGTGGGGGTCGGTTTTCAGGGCTTTTTTTAGATAAATTCTTGCTTTTTCGAGTTGCTTTTCAGCGATCAGCTGACGCCCCCAACGTTGATAAGCGATCGCTTGCCACTGTCGCACTTCGGGATCTTCGGGCAGGCGTTGGGCGAGTCCTTCGATGAGGGCGATCGCGCGGGGAAATCGGCGATTTTTTAGTAACTGCTGCAACTGCTGATAAGAACTCCACTTCAGCTGTTGCTCAGTTATCGACAAGTCTGGGAGTTTTTGAATGGGCGTGTCTTTTGGCGTCTCTTTGCGAGTCACCTTTGTGACGGAAGGTTGAGGAGGCGATACAGCCCCGGTCTGTTCTGGATTGGAGACTTTCTCAACCGTTTCAGACTTATCTACGCCGCTCTTATCTACCACGCTGAGGAGGAACTTGTAAGCCTCTGTCAACTCGATAAATTTATCCTGCGCTTGGCGATCGCCAGGATTAGCGTCGGGATGATACTGTCGTGCCAAACGTCGGTAAGACGCTTTAATTTCTGAAAAAGATGCCCCTGATCTCAACCCCAACACCCGGTAACAATCTGCGAGGTTCATCAGAGGAATCATCTAATCAATTAGTCTTTAATCTTTGTTGATAGCCGGGAGTTTATGTCTAGCCATTCGCTTTCAGCGGTTAGCGATTAGCTTTTGAGAGTCTTGTCGGAAGCCCAAGTTTACAATTGGGGCTACCCAACCGTCAAGCAGCTAATCCCTAACCGCTAATAGCTAATCACTGATTACTTCGGACGTTCTTCGATAACGCGGTCAATTAGACCGTATTCCTTCGCTTCTTGAGCAGACATGAAAAAGTCACGATCCATGTCCTTCTCAATTTTCTCAATCGGCTGACCCGTCCGGTGAGCATAAATCTCATTCAGCTGGCGACGAATCCGCAGAATCTCTCTTGCCTCAATCTCAATGTCTGTGGCTTGTCCCCGCGTACCACCAGAAGGTTGGTGGATCATAATCCGCGAGTGAGGCAAAGCGAGACGTTTGCCTTTTGTCCCAGCGGTCAGCAGGAATGAACCCATTGATGCCGCTAAGCCTACACAAATCGTCACCACCTCTGATTTGATGTGCTGCATGGTGTCATAAATCGCCATGCCAGACGTGACTACGCCACCCGGAGAGTTGATATAGAGATAGATGTCCTTGCCCGGATCTTCCGAATCCAGATAAAGCATCACGGCAATTATCTGGTTAGCCATTTCATCATCAACATCTTCGCCCATGAAAATAATCCGTTCCCGGTATAGGCGATCGTAGATGTTAATCCACTCGGTATATTGTCCCCCTGGCATCCGGTAGGGAACTCTAGGGTAGCCAATAGGCATAATGTAGAACTCCGTTCGTAAAAAGTGAAAATTGGTATCGAAAGAATTAAAAATGCAAAATTAAAAATTAAAAATTTGAATTGTCTTCATTTTTAATTTTTAATTTTTAATTCTTCAGATGACACCAGCGGGAAGTGGTGTTGGTAAATCTGATTTTGACTCTAAAACCCGATCGATCAAGCCATATTCCACAGCTTGCTCCGGTGTCATATAGAAAAGTCGATCCATATCCTTGGCAATTTTTTCAGGGGTCTGACCTGTATTGCGCGATAGGATATCCAGCATCGTTGTCTTATTAGCCAGCACTTCTTTAGCTCGGATTTGGATATCCGTCGCCTGACCGCGAGCATAGCTCTTAGTCTGGTTCAAGATAATCGTGGCATGGCGCAGACTAGCACGATAGCCTTTAGTCCCAGCAGAGAGTAACATTGCCGCCATTCCCATTGCCGAACCGATACAGATGGTATGAATGGGCGGCTTGATGTAGTTCATCGTGTCACAGATGGCGAAGGCTTCGGTTTCAAAGCCCACAGGTTCGCCGTCATAACGCGAGGTGCCGGTGGAATTGATGTAGATTTTGATCGGTTTTTCCGGATCTTCGTACTGCAAAAACAGCAGTTGGGCGATGATTAGTTTCGTTACCTCTGGCACCAAGGGCGTTCCCAGATAGACAATCCGCTCCTTTAAGATCAGGGAGGGTAAGTCTGGAGGCGGTGTCCGGTAGAAGCTATCGCCGCCGTAGGGAGCTTGAACAGCCTGGATGGGTGAGTTCATGGCGTATCGGAAAGCTGCAATAGTGGTGCTATCTTTAATTTGAGATTAAATTCCGGTGTACCCCACCGTACTGACTGGATTCTAGCAGTTTTACTCCCCTTACCGCTTTTAGTAAGGTTGAGGGTGGCTTGGTGTCGCTTTAGCGGCTGTAGGTGGGCTTTCTGGGAGGCAACGCCAGAAAGTGGGTCTTCAAGTCTTCTAATTTTTAGGTTTTTCAGCAGAGAAACCGGAGTTTAAGTATCGGTTTTTGCGAAAGGAGAGGGGTGAAATCCACCCCCGCGATCGCATTTTCCTCTGCAAAGAATTGCGATCTTTTGGCTGAGTGCTTCCGCCGTGTTGGACTGCAAGCTATTGTAAGAAATAAGCCCGGTCGCGGTTAGGGTAATTTTACGGTTCCCTTTCCGGAGCGTCAGCATTTAGTCTTGTGGTTACTCCGAATCCCTTCTTGTTCTGCCAGGAATGAGCGTGCTATGAGAGTTGGTTTACAGCCTGCTTTGAATGATATGAATATTGACGCGACTCAAGCGAGTAGCCAGCGTCAACTAGAAATTTCTATTTCTGCGATCGCTGGGGATCTTGAAGATCGTGCCCCGCTCAATTTATGCATAATTCTCGACCACAGTGGCTCGATGAATGGACGCCCCCTGGAAACGGTGAAACAGGCAGCAATCGGTCTGGTGGATCGGCTTACACGGGGCGATCGCATCTCGATTGTCGCCTTCGATCACAAAGCCAAAGTGCTTGTCCCCAACCAAGTCATTGACAACCCAGAAAACATTAAGAAACAGATAAATCGGCTCAGCGCGGACGGGGGTACGGCGATTGATGAGGGTTTAAAACTCGGAATTGAAGAACTGGCGAAGGGCAAAAGGGAAACGGTTTCTCAAGCTTTTCTGTTAACAGATGGCGAAAATGAGCATGGCGACAACAACCGCTGTCTGAAATTTGCCCAAGTGGCGACTGGCTACAACCTGACGTTGAATACATTGGGATTTGGCGCTCACTGGAACCAGGATGTTTTGGAAAAAATTGCTGATGCAGGTGGCGGTTCGCTGTCCTATATTGAGCGTCCCGAACAAGCAGTCAATGAGTTTGGACGTTTGTTTAATCGGATCTCTGCGGTGGGGTTGACAAATGCCTACCTGTCACTTTCTTTAATGCCGAAGGTACGGTTAGCGGAACTCAAACCCATCGCCCAAGTTGCTCCAGACACCATTGAACTGCCGGTGCAACAAGAAGGCGATCGCTATACGGTACGGTTGGGAGACTTGATGAAAGATGCGCCGCGAGTCATTTTGGCGAATCTTTACGTCAGCCAGCTAGCGGAAGGGCGTCAAGCGCTCGCTGAGGTGCAAGTCCGTTACGACGATCCCGCCCAGGATAAAATGGGGCTAATTTCTCAACGGGTCTTAGTCGAGGCGAATGTTGTCCGGAGTTACCAACCCGCACCTAATCCTCAGGTGCAACAGTCTATTTTGGCGTTGGCGAAATACCGACAAACTCAATTAGCAGAGGCAAAATTGCAACAAGGCGATCGCGTGGGTGCCGCGACGATGTTACAAACTGCTGCCAAAACTGCCCTGCAAATGGGAGACAAGGGAGCCGCGACGGTTCTCCAAACTAGCGCCACTCGCCTGCAATCGGGGGAAGAACTTTCAGAAGCAGATAGGAAGAAGACACGGATTGTGTCTAAAACTATTTTGCAGGAGTAGGATTTTTTAACGCAAAGTTACGCCAAGATTAACGCAAAGGTACGCAGAGGAAACATTGACCTCTGCGTACCTTTGTGTTTTTGCCTGTGGGTTTTGACGTTGAAATTTTAAGCGTGCAGCCAAGAGTGCAGCTTTGTGGCTTTCCAGGTGTTACCAGTAGCGATCGCAACTTCAAGCCACTCAAGCCACAAAGGACGCTTGAGGACGAGCAAAAATCATTCTTCCCGCCGAAGTCTGCAAGGCGCTGGTTACGACCACTCGGATTTCACCACCCATGTACTCACGCCCGTCTTCCACCACCACCATTGTGCCATCGTCCAGGTAGCCGACGCCCTGAGCCGGTTCCTTGCCACCCTTGAGAATTTTGATGTCTAGGCTATCACCAGGCAGATAAATTGCCCGAATTGCCTGAGCCAAATCATTAATATTCAGCACCGGCACTTTCTGCAAAGTGGCAACCTTACTCAAGTTGTAGTCGTTAGTTAGCAAAGTGCCATTGATTTCTTGGGTCAACCGGACTAACTTCGCATCCACCTTGGGAATTTCGTCGTAGTCGGCGGAGTGAATCACGATCCGCTCTGAGTAAGCATCCTTCATCTGGTTCAGGATATCTAGCCCTCTCCGTCCCCGGACTCGCTTCAGATCGTTGGAACCATCTGCCAGTTGTTGCAGTTCCTGCAAGACAAACTGGGGTACGAGGATTTGACCTTCGATAAAGCCAGTGTTTAGAAGTTCTTCAATGCGACCATCGATGATGCAGCTGGTGTCTAAAACCTTGGTTGAAGCAGGTTTGAGGGTTCCTTCCGCCACCAACATTGTTTCTACGCTGTGGGGGCTAATCAGCCTCAAGAAAGAACGACCGTGGGTATCCGCTAAAGTCACTCCCAAGTAGGAAAACATGACACTGCCTAAAATGGCAACCAGAGGCTTAATAAAAGCAAAATCGAAGGGCATTGGTAGCAAGAAAACGGGTGCCAGCATCAAGTTGGCGACTAATAAGCCAATCACCAAGCCAACGGCTCTAGTCAAAATGACCTCGATCGGCATTTCCCGGACTCGCTTTTCCAAGCGTCGATAAGCCGTCTGCACGAATAAACCAGCGGCACCTCCGAGCAGAGCGGCAAACCCAGCGAACACCCAGCGTAAAGCTTCCTGATTGCTGACTTGATGTAGGGCACCGCTGGGCAGTAATTCGATGGCGTCGAACCCAATTCCCGCCGCTGCTAGGATGAATAAAAGAATAATGATTGCGTCAAGCATTGTTTCCAGTTGTTTGGGATGATTGCTTCAATTCCTGAAAGCGGCTCTCTGGAACTGATACAAATTTACATTTGTTTTATTATATCTTTTGTGTTATTGCCTTCACCCTTGCGAATGACAATTGATTGAACATCACCATTCAATCCAATTTGAGTTATTTTGATGAAGCCACTTCTTTTTTATTAAAAAGAACAACCTCAAAAAATCAGCAAACTGTATTGCTTCTAGAAGGCTTAAACCTATAATAGGTATAGGCTTAACAGATTCTTGCTAAGACAAAAAAGACCTGGCAACCCTTCAGTAAAGTAACAACTGTTAATCAAATATTTAAGTATTTCATCGCTATATTGAGTATTGATACAAACATGGTATTGAATTATTTAATCCCGGACACTAAAAATATTGATTTGGGGATTCCCAGCTCGGCTTATCTCCACATTCCATTTTGTAGACGCCGCTGCTTTTACTGTGATTTTCCAGTGTCCGTGGTTGGGGATCACAAGACTGGAAAGAACTCTGGCACAATCGGACAGTATGTTGAGGTATTGTGCCAAGAAATTGAAGTTACACCAGCACAGGGAAATCCCCTAAAAACAGTTTTTTTTGGAGGCGGCACTCCTTCGCTGTTATCGGTGCAACAACTCAATCAAATTTTGGCTCAACTTGATGCTTGCTTTGGCATTGCCACCGATGCTGAGATTTCGATGGAGATGGACCCCGGCACCTTTGACACGGAACAACTTCAAGGCTACCGCTCAGCGGGAGTGAATCGAATCAGTCTGGGGGTACAGGCGTTTCAGCCGGAACTGTTGGAAGTGTGCGGGCGATCGCACTCTGTCTCTGATATTTTTGCAGCTGTGGAGCTAGTCCGCAAAGTGGGGGTTCCCGAATTTAGCTTAGATTTGATTTCTGGTTTGCCACATCAGACCTTGGAACAGTGGCAGGAATCTCTAGAAGCAGCAGTTGCGATCGCGCCCACTCATATTTCGATTTACGATCTCCAAGTCGAACCCGTTACTGCCTTTGGGCGTCAATATCAACCTGGTGCCAAACCTCTTCCCACTGATGAAATGGCTGCCGAGATGTACCGACTGGCGCAGCAAGTTCTCACCAGTGCCGGTTACGAGCATTATGAGATTTCTAATTATGCCAAACCCGGTCATCAATGCCGCCACAACCGAGTTTACTGGGAAAATCGCCCCTACTATGCCTTTGGCATGGGTGCCGCCAGTCATTTGCAAGGGTGCCGGTTCACCCGTCCCCGCAAAACACGGGAATATTACGAATGGGTACAACAACAGATAGTCAAAGCTGGGGGTGAGTGGGATTGTCCTCAAACATTGGCATCTGAAGTGTTGTTAGAAACATTGATGCTGGGGTTACGTCTAGCAGAAGGTCTCCGTTTATCAACCTTAGCTGAGCAATTTGGCAAACAAACGCTGCAACAAATTTGGACGTGTTTGCAACCCTACTACCAGCAAGGTTGGGTAGAAATTGTTGGAGAAAGCGGGGAAGCGATCGCGCTTGACGCCCAGAAACTCCCACCAAAGGGACGATTAAGATTAACCGATCCGGAAGGGTTTTTATTTTCCAATGTAATTTTGGCGGATCTGTTTAGCGAACTAGGATAAGTTTGAGGGCATAGCGTGTGGATTGATGATTCACCTAAAATCTAAAATCTAAAACCCTCATGATTCCTATTGCTGATAACATCCCCAGTCGCAGCAAGCCGATTGTTAATTACGCCCTGATCGGAATCAATGTTGCTTTGTTTCTGTGGGAGCTAAGACTAGAGTTTGCAGGTAAACTGAGCGATTTTATCCAACACTGGGGTATCGTTCCTGCCCGAATCAGTGCGGTGATTTCAGATGCCCTCAGTGGGGAAAATCCAGCCGCCTGGGTTGCCTTGCTAATGTTTTCCAGTTCCTTGCTGTGGGCGATGTTTCTCCACAGCAGCTTTGGTCAAATTTTAGGGAATCTCCTATTCTTATTTGTTTTTGGTAAGAGTGTGGAGAATCTTCTCGGACATTGGCGGTTTCTGCTACTTTACTTGCTGGGCGGCATTTTGACGGGCATCGTACAAGTTTGGTTAGACTCTACTTTGACGATGCCATTAATTGGAGCGAATGGCGCGATCGCATCTGTCCTGGGAGCCTATTTTCTGAGTTTTCCCCAGGCAAAAATTGATACCATTCTGCCTCTGGTAATTGTGTTTATTCCGATTGAACTACCAGCTTTGTTTTATCTATTCTGGTGGTTTATTCAGCAGATGTTTTATGGAATTGGCAGCTTAAATATTTCGGGTGGCGTTAATCCTGTGGGCGTCGGGTATTGGGCGCATGGTGTCGGGTTAGCGATGGGTGCAATGCTCGTGTTGCTGTTGAAAAGAAGAATCGATAAAAAACGAACTCCTGACGTGCAGAGGAGTCACAAGAATTAGAGGAAAGAAGCTGTTAGAGCTGATTTATCGCGATTCTCGTTTTGATGCACTATTGAACACCACCCCTGCACCTCATCGAAAAGCAGAGAGCGGCAAGGTTACAAGTATATTGCACGCGAGAGTAAGCACCGCTCTATAAAGTGACACCTATAGCAGTCCTATTTGAGTTGTGTGATGCCGACGGTTCAGAATCACACACTTCTTAGCTGGGATTTCGCCTTCACTCATAATTTAGGATTTTTATAACAGGTAATTTATTAAATAAATATTAATTGTGAAAATCTTTACTCTAGACGCATTTTCCCCCTAGTCCCCCTTAAAAAAAGAACCTGAAATCTGGCTGTCCCTACCAAAAATGTAGGTTGAGGGATTGAAATTTCCTTGATAAATGTCCTCTCACCCATCGATAACCGTTTGTTTGGGAACGGAAGGATTTCATCTAGTTTCTAAAACGCTTGACAGCCGATAGTTTTGAGCAATGTTGCAATTGCTTAATCTATGGATAGTTGACACTCTTGTTTATGTTAAGCGACTTCATAACTTTTTATGATGAAATGCAATGTTTTAAGTGGATATCGTACAAGTTATAGCTCATTGTAAAAATCAGATCGCATACTTTATAAAGACAGATAAATCTTGCTTTTGAAATGGTTCCTCAAAGGAAATACTTTATGCAACCCTTAAATTCACCAGTTTCAGCCTGTCGCTATTGTCAATTTTATAACCCAACGGGACGACGTGGCGGCTGTTGTCAAACTCTTGGCGTAACTGTTCAAAGTGGATGGCAAGGTTGTCAACTGGGAATTCCTCGGTTTAAAATTCCCTACGAATGTTCGCAAGAAGATTTGCAGAAACGAGCTGAAGCAATTGTAATTTAAAATACAAAAAGAAGAACGAGGACGCTGCAACAATCTGAAAGTTAAATAGCCAATTTTTTTATTTCTCCTTTACTAGCACGCTTCTGTTTGACGGGTTGCCAGAAGCTGAAAAAGCAAATTTCTCAAGAAAAATCTATGCATCGCAACCCGTCTATGATTTCAAGTCCATAAAAAGAGTTCTTTAATCGTTTAGTTTTTCCCTTTTAAATAGTGCGATCGCTGATTAACCCGTTAACACGGGTTTTTTTTCGGTAGTATTCCATACATCGTAGAAATAAGCGATCGCCTTCCGATACAAGTCCAAAACCTGCGTTTCCTCTTTATCAGAGAATTCTTACACTTTCCCCTCTACCAAGTTTTGTAATTCCTGCTGTAGAAACTTTCCCCATTCCGCTGCGAGGGGGATTTCAGTAAAAGGGATTTTCACCGAAACGGCTGGTGCAAAGACAAATTCCAGCGAAGCGACACGACCTTTACTGGGCAGTGCTTCTAAATCAACGGGCTTGTCATCTACTAGCAGCCGAATCGCTTTTACATCTTTTAAAGACAACGTTTGCACCTCCACAGGCCCTTTGCGCGTCGGTTTTCCCCAGGTTAAAGTGCTGTCATTTTCAGCCAACACTGCATAGATATCGTACTTAGATCGCTTAAACTGCTGTGCCCAGACGCGATAAGCTTCAACTTTTTGATACTCATTCCAGCCTTGCCAAGCCAGCCAGATAAACGCTGCCAGTAGGGGCAGCCACAACAGACCTCTTTCCATTGTCGGATTTTCGCCCTTAAACTATTCTGATATCTTGCAGCCTAACAGACGATTGTATCGATCCTTGGTTAGCCCCCCTTCGGCTATCTGCCAAGTATAAATACTCAGCTTGGATTTGTCTAAAAGCGTCGAAAGGTTTCTGTAGACGCTTCCCAATGAGAGTAAATTGCCTACAGGCTTGAATAAGGCTTTCCCAACCAAGTCCACCCAACTCTTTGGGAATCGCTTCGCGCTTCAGAAACTCAATTTAGCCTGCCTCCGCTGGCTTTGTTTTGATAAAAGCTCTCACAACTTCCGCCGCCTTTGTTCAGAACGATGTTCTGAACGATGCATTACGCATAAGCCCCAGCTTGTTGTCTTCCTATCGCTCTTCTGTCACTCTAGCGCTCTTCTGTCACTCTAGGTAACAGAAAATAGGAAATCTTGCGTTTGTAGAAGTATAGGAACTGCACCGGGAAAGTAATTCATAAACGCAATCAGCCGTGAAAAAC